>JAPSIU010000350.1 GCA_031178565.1 Leucobacter sp.
GCTCCGTTCGGGATCGGGCTCGTCGCGTGGGGGATCGAGCGGGATCCGGCCATGCTCGATCGGGCGCTCGGGGCTCGGCCGGCCCTCGTCTCCGTCAGTTTCGGCGACTGGGGCGATCCCGGTCGGGATGCCGGCTGGATCGAAGCGGTGCACGACGCGGGAGCGCTCGCCGTCACGCAGGTCGCGACGGCGAGCGAGGCGCGGAGCGCCGCCGATGCCGGCGTCGACGCAGTGGTGGCGCGCGGCCTCGAGGGCGGGGGGCACGGCGATCACCGGGAGCCGCTCGAGCGGCTGCTTCCCGCGGTGCTCGGGGCGGTCGACATCCCGGTGCTCGCGGCGGGCGCGGTGAGCACCGGGAGGGACCTCGCCCGCGTGATCGACGCGGGCGCCGCCGCCGCGTGGATCGGCACAGCCTTCGCGGCGTGCCGCGAGGCGCTGACGAGCGAGCGTGCGCGAGCCGCGCTGCTCGTCGCGGACGGCGCCGACACGCTGGTCTCGCGAGTGCTCGACGTGGCGCTCGAGCGGCCCTGGCCCGAGCGCTTTCCCGAACGCCTGCTGCGGACCGGCTTCGTGGACCGCTGGCAGGGGCGCGAGGAGGAGCTCGCCGCGGATCCCGAGGCCCGCGCCGAGTTCCGCGCTGCCGTCGCCGCCGAGGACTTCTCCGTGGTGCCGCTCGACGCGGGCCGGGGAGTCGGGGCGCTCACCGAGGTGCGGTCGGCGGACGAGGTCGTCGCCTCCTTCGCGATGCGCTGAGACATCCGAGTCGGATCACCACGGGAAGCCTCTACGATGAGTCCATGAGTGGATCCACCCCAGGCCCGCAGCGCTCCCTCGCCGAGCGGCTCGACGCCCTCCCGTTCACGCGGAAGCACGGCCGGGTCCTCACCGGGTCGGGGATCGGGTGGGCGCTCGACGCCATGGACGTCGGCCTCATCTCCTTCATCATCGCCGCGCTGACCCAGCACTGGGGCATCGGGAAGGGCGAGAGCGGCCTCATCGCGTCGGTCGGGTTCCTCGGGATGGCCGTCGGCGCGAGCCTCGGCGGGCTCCTGGCGGACCGGTTCGGGCGTCGTCAGGTCTTCGCGCTGACGCTCCTCGTGTACGGTGTCGCGACCGGTGCCAGCGCACTCGTCGGCGGCATCGGCCTGCTGCTGGTGCTGCGCTTCTTCGTCGGCCTCGGGCTGGGGGCCGAACTGCCGGTCGCGTCGACCTACGTGAGCGAGTTCGCCCCGGCGCGCATCCGCGGGCGGCTCATCGTCATCCTCGAGGCCTTCTGGGCGGTGGGATGGACCGCGGCCGCCGTGATCGGGTACTTCGTCGTGCCGGCCTCGGAGAACGGCTGGCGCTGGGCGTTCGCCCTGGGGGCTATCCCGGCCGTGTACGCGCTCGTCGTGCGGCTCGGCCTGCCAGAGTCGCCCCGGTGGCTCGCGGGGCGGGGACGGCAGGACGAGGCCGAGCGCATCGTCGCGTCGTTCGAGCGGCAGGCCGCCGCACCGACGCCGACGCCGACGCCGACGCGGACGGCTTCGGTTTCCGAGGCGCCCGTGCCACGAGTGCCGGTCGCGCCCGGGGGGCAGATCGGGCCCGCGATCGCGAAGAGCACCCGGGGCCGTCTCGCAGCGCTGTGGTCGCGAGAGTTCCGATCGCGGACCGTCTCGATCTGGCTGGTGTGGTTCTGCGTCAACTTCGCGTACTACGGGGCGTTCATCTGGATCCCGAGCATTCTCGTCGACGCGGGGTTCAGCCTCGTGCGCTCCTTCGGATTCACCCTGATCATCACGCTCGCGCAGCTGCCGGGGTACGCGGTCGCAGCCTGGCTCATCGAGGTCTGGGGCCGACGGCTGACGCTCTCGGTGTTCCTGATCGGCTCGGCGGCGTCGGCGGTCGTCTTCGGGACGGTGCACGCGGAGGCGGCGATCATCGCCTCGGGGATGGCGCTCTCCTTCTTCAACCTGGGCGCGTGGGGCGCCCTGTACGCCGTCACGCCGGAGCTGTACCCGACATCGCTGCGCGCGACCGGCGCCGGCTGGGCGGCGGGTGTGGGGCGCATCGCCTCGATCGTGGCTCCGCTGCTCGTGCCCGTGATGCTCGTCGCCGGCGGTGCGGGTCTGACTTTCGTCGTGTTCGCGGTGTTCTTCGTGATCGCCGCAGTGGCGACCTGGGGGCTCGTGGATCGCGGCGGTGAGGCGCTGGACGACCGCTGAGCGGGCCGCGCTTCGCCGGAGCCGCCGTATCGGTCGGCCCGGCGTCGTCACCGGATCGCTGCCTATGATGGAGGTCTAAGGAGCGACGACCCATGACCCGGACGGACGAGCGAAAGGCCGAGGCGGCTCGGGCGGGTCCGCCGAAGAGGAGCCGCGTCCGCGCCGACATCCAGGGCCTTCGGGCGATCGCGGTCGTCCTCGTGCTCATCTACCACCTGCATCCGGAGGGGCTCCCCGGCGGATACGTCGGGGTCGACGTGTTCTTCGTCATCTCCGGCTTCCTCATCACCGGACAGCTGTTCCGCGAGGCGGAGTCCTCCGGCCGCATCGACCTGCCGCGATTCTGGGCGCGGCGCGCGCGGCGTCTGCTGCCCGCCGCGCTCATCGTGCTCGGGGCCACTCTGCTCGCGGTGTGGCTCTTCGCCCCGTCGGGGTTCGTGCCGGCCTTCCTGCTGCAGGTGGCCGCTTCGGCCGTCTACGTGCAGAACTGGGTGCTCGCGGGACAGGCCGTCGACTACATGGCGGCCGAGGCGCAGGTCTCTCCCGTGCAGCACTACTGGTCGCTCTCGGTCGAGGAGCAGTTCTACATCGTGTGGCCGCTCATCGCGGTGACCGCCGCGTGGATCGCGCTGAAGCGCGGGGCGCGCGTGCGCCGGGTACTCGGAGTCCTGATCGGCCTCACGGCGGTCGCTTCGCTCCTGACTTCAGTGACGATGACCGCCTCGGATCCCGCCGCGGCCTACTTCGCCACCACCACGCGGGCGTGGGAGTTTGCGCTCGGCGGCCTGCTCGCGCTGATCGCCGGCACGGCGGCGGATCCCGTGAGGTGGGCGACCCCGGTGCTGCGGGCCTCGGCGGCCTGGATCGGCCTCGCGGGCATCGCGTCGAGCGCCATCTGGTTCTCCGACGCCACACCGTTCCCCGGCTACACGGCGGCGCTGCCGGTCGTGGCCACCGCGCTCGTCATC
>JAPSIU010000351.1 GCA_031178565.1 Leucobacter sp.
GATCCAGACGATCTTGGTGCCCGAGAAGTAGGTGGCGAGCGGCAGGCCGACGATCGGCTTGAATCGCTCCACGCCGCCGTCGGCGGCCAGCCGGTCGACGATCCCCTGCGTGCGAGTGTCCTGCCACACGATCGCGTTGTAGACCGGTTCACCGGTGTTCTTGTCCCACACCACCGCGGTCTCGCGCTGGTTGGTGATGCCGACCGCGGCGATGTCGTGGCGGGTGAGATCGGCGCGGCTCAGGGCCAGGCCGATGACCTCCTGCACGTTACGCCAGATCTCCAGCGCATCGTGCTCGACCCAGCCCGCCTTCGGGAGGATCTGCTCGTGCTCCTTCTGACCCGTGGCGATGATGCTGCCCCTGCGGTCGAAGATGATGGCACGACTCGACGTGGTGCCCTGGTCGATGGCGATGATGTAGTCACCCATGATGTCTCTCCTTTGAAATCGGTGCGGATCAGGCCAGGTTCAGCAGAACCGGTGCGAGGAGCGCGGCGATGGAAGCGCCGATGAGCGGGCCCACGACGGGAACCCACGAGTACGACCAGTCGCTCGATCCCTTGCCCTTGATGGGGAGGATCGCGTGCGCGATACGGGGGCCGAGGTCACGTGCCGGGTTGATCGCGTATCCGGTGGGACCACCGAGCGAGGCGCCGATGCCGACGACGAGCAGCGCGACGGGCAGTGCGGTGAGCGGGCCGAGGCCACCGGGCGTGCCGACCTCGATGTCGCCGTAGTCGGCGAACGCGAAGATGACGAACACCAGCACGAACGTGCCGATGATCTCCGTGACGAGGTTCCAGCCGTAGGAGCGGATCGAGGGCCCGGTGGAGAACACGCCCAGCTTGTTGGCCGCCTCCGGCTCCTCATCGAAGTGCTGCTTGTAGGCGAGCCAGACCAGCACGGCACCGACGATGGCGCCGAGCAGCTCTGCGGCCGAGGCGATCAGGAACGCGATGAACGTGATCTTGCCGGTCAGCAGCAGGCCGAGGCCGACGGCCGGGTTGATGATGGCACCGGAGTATGCCGACACCAGCACACCGGCGAACACCGCCAGACCCCAGCCCCAGTTGACCATGAGGAACCCGCCCGCGTAGCCCTTGTTCTTGGCGAGGGCGACGTTCGCGACGACACCGCAGCCCAGCAGGATCAGCATCGCCGTCCCGACGAACTCGGAGAGGAAGTACAACCCGAGATTGACATCAGTCATGTCTTCATTGACCTTTCGTGCGCACGCGCTCTCCCCAAGCGTATGCAGTGAGTGACGTTACGTCGCGAGGAGGACGACGGTCGATCCGTCAGCTGTTCTGGTGCGACGGAAGTGCGGGGAGATCGAGACCGTGTCGCTCGTTGAGCACGGTGCGGGCATCCTCGATCTCGGCGAGGCGACGGGCGGCATCCCACTCGAGCAGCGGCGCCATCGCATCGGCGAGCTCCTCGAGGGCGTCGATGTCGACGTCGCCCGTGAAGGCGAGACTGGTGCGACGCAGGACGATGTCCTGCAGCCGTGCGGCGTCCTCCCGATCGATCATCCATGCCAGCTCGCGCGTGGAGAGATCGCCGCCGACGAGGGGCGCGTCCTCGCCGTCCGCGATGAACCGCCATACCTCCGCTGCGCGTGTGCCGTAGCGCGTCAGCAGCCGCTCGGCCCGTGCACCGGCACCGTCGAGGTTCTGGTCGATCCACGTGCGCCGTGCTCGTGTCGTGCGGGGGAATCCCTTGCCACCGCCGATCGCGAGTCCGGCGGTCGAGACGGTGCGCTGACGACCGAGCAGGTCGAGCACGGTGTTCGACAGCGACTCGCCCAGCGCCCGGAAGGTCGTCCACTTGCCGCCGACCAGGCTCACGACGGGAACCGAGGCCGTGCGATCGACCTCGACGCGGTAATCGCGTGACACGAACCCCGGCGCCGTGTCCTCGTGCTTCGGCAGCGGACGGATGCCCGAGAACGTGTACACGATCTGATCGCGGGAGACCGGGATCGAAGGGAAGACGTGGTGGACGAGCTCGAAGAAGTAGTCGATCTCCGCCTCCGTGCACACAGGCACTTCGCGAGGATCCGCGTCGATGTCGGTGGTTCCCACGAGCACACGGCCCTTGAGCGGGTAGATCAGCACGATGCGGCCGTCGGAGTGCTCGAAGAAGATCTCGCGCCCCGCCGTCGCCTCGAGCAGCTGCGGGTGATCGAGCACGATATGCGATCCCTTGGTCCCGCCCATGAAGCGGGTCGATGTGCCGAGGGCGTCGTTCGTGAGGTCGGTCCAGGGGCCAGAGGCGTTCACCACGAGATCCGCCGCGACGGCGAACTCCGACCCGGTCTCGAGATCGCGCAGCAGCACGCCGTCGTCGGTGCGGCCGATCGCTTCGACGTAGTTCAGCGCCACGGCGCCGGCATGGGCCGATCGCCCGTCCTGCAGCACATCCAGCGCGAGCCGCTCGGGGTCGTGCATCGAGGCGTCGTAATAGGTCGCGGTGTACTTCACCTCGTGGTCCAGCGCCGGCAGCTCGGCCAGTGAGCGCTTGCGACCGAGGAAGCGGTGGCGTGGCACGACGCCGCCGTCACGCGAGAACGTGTCGTAGATGGTCAGACCGACCTTGATGAGGAAGGCGCCGCGCTCCTTCGGCTTTCCGCTGCGATGGGTAAGGAAGCGCAGGGGAGCCGAGAGGATTCCGGAGAACGTCGAGTAGATCGGGATGGTGGTCTGCAACGGCTTGACGTAGTGGGGGGCGATCTTGAGCAGCCCGTTGCGCT
Source organism: Leucobacter sp. (assembly GCA_031178565.1). Taxonomy (GTDB): domain Bacteria; phylum Actinomycetota; class Actinomycetes; order Actinomycetales; family Microbacteriaceae; genus Leucobacter. The sequence continues at coordinate 2,753 of JAPSIU010000351.1, forward strand.
CCTGAACGGATTCCCGCACCAGGCGGAACTCGCCGTTCTCCAGATAGCGGATGCCGCCATGGATCATGTGGCTGGACGCGGAGGAGGCTCCGGAGGCGAAGTCGCCCCGGTCCACCAGCAGCACGTCGACGCCCTGCAGTGCGAGATCGCGGAAGGTCGAGATCCCGTTGATACCCGCGCCGATGATGACGACGCGGGTGCGACCGCTTTCCCGGATCGCTCGTACCTGGTCTCGCTCTCGCGAGGAGTGTGTCGACTCGATCATCCTCGACCTCTCTTCCCTGATCGCCCCCAGCATCGACCCTGAGGCGAGCTATGTGCAAACCCCTTGCACATATGTGCAAGAATCATCGCCGGGAGGGCGCCATGACCAGAGCGACGGGACGTGATGCCAAGCTGCGCGGCCGTGAGCG
>JAPSIU010000055.1 GCA_031178565.1 Leucobacter sp.
CGCCGATCGAGAGCGCACTGCTCACGATGCCGGCCGCGTGCTGCAGCAGGGAGTAGTCGACTCGGGCGTCCTGCGCGAACACGAAGCGGAGCTCGGGTTTGCCGAGCGCGAGCAGGGGCGTCGCGAAGCTCTGCTGCGAGATCCGCTCGACGCTTCCGTGCGCGCCCGTGCGCTCGCGGTCGGGGGCGTGGAGGCTCAGCCGGCAGCCGAGCACCTCGCCGAGCTCGTCGAGCAGCGACCCGATGCGATCCTCGGCGGCGTGGGAGCGGAGCGCGGCGTACATGAGCTCGGTCGAGCGGATACGCCGTGCGCGCTCCTCCTGAGCGGCCTCGACGACCGCCGTCGCGAGGACGATGAAGGGCGTCTCGTAGGCGGTCTCGAGCACCGGGAAGCCGAGCTCCGCGGCGAATTCGAGCGCGGATTCCGCGAGCGGCGGAGCCGACATGTTCTCGCCGATCGTCACCGCGGCGATCCCGGCACGATGCATGCCCTCGAAGTAGGCGCACTGGTCCTCGGCCGCCTCCGGCACCGGGAGACCGGTCGTCATCACGAGCGCCCCCTCTCCGAGCCACCGCCACGGCTCCGCGAGTTCGCAGACGTGGGCCCAGGAGATCCGACGATCCTCTCCGATGCCCGGGGTGAGCGAGCGGGTGGTCGCGGCGGGAAGATCGATCAGCGAGCGGACCGTGAAGCTCACGACGGACGCACCGCCGGGCAGCGCGCGGGCGTCTGCGAGGAGCTCTGCGCGGATCGGTCGGGGGCGGCGCGGCCGGAGCGGGATCCGTCCATGCCCCTATTCTACGGCGCGAGCGCGCGGGAGAGCGCGGCGGCGGCCCGATACCCGGAGTCGACGGCGCCCGAGATCGACTGCGCGAGACCGGTGTGCTCGCCGGCGATGGCCACGCGACCCGCCGGCCGCACGAACGCCTCCGCATCCTCAGCGGACCAGTCCAGGCCGGGGGCGCTGTAGGAGCCCCGGGTCCACGGGTCGTCGGCCCAGGTCGTGAGCAGCACGTCTCCGTCGATCTCGAGTTCGGGGCGCATCTCCCGGAGCGCCCGCACCCATCCTGCGGGACCGCCCTCGACCCCGAGCGCTTCGAGGGCGAACGGGCCGCCCGCGAAGCAGGAGAGCGCGGGCACCCGATCCACGCCGTCGATCGAGAGCGAGCGCCACGACCACCACGTGTGCTCGGCGTTCTGCAGTGCGATGTCGTCATCGACACGGGCGAGCGGAACGCCGAGCTTCGCCGCGACGGCCATGAAGCGGTGATCGAGCGCGCGCTGCTGCTGCTCCGGCAGATCGAAACCGAGCTCCAGCTCGCGCAGCACCGGAAGCGGAACGGAGACGACCGCGGCGTCGGCCTCCAGGCGCTCTCCGTCGAGCAGCTCCACCTGCACCCCGTTCGACGACTGGTCCACTCGGGCGACGGGGTGCTCGAGCCGCACCCGGTCGCCGAGCCGCCGCGCGAGCTCGATCGAGAGCGACTGATTGCCGTCGACGAAGCGCCCGCCGTCCTCGATGTAGCCGCCGGCGGTCGAGGACTCGTGCAGCAGCACGGCCTCGGCGCTCACGAGCTCGGGATCCGCCGCCGCCGAGGTGGTCGTCCGCCGGTAGACGGGGTCGAGGCGGTACTCGGGTCCGAGCGCGACGGCGAACGCCCGCTCGAGGGAGACGCCGCGCTCGCCGTCGGCGATCATCTCGACCAGCGTCGTGCGCACCCGATCGTTCGTCTCGCCGAGCTCGGCGAAGGTGATGACCCTGCCGTTCACCGTCCGCCGCCCGTACCGCACGTTGTGGGACATGATCGGCACGCCGAGTTCCGCGGCGAGCTTGCGGACCGGGAACTCGGTGGGGAAGATGTACTCGCCGCCGCGCTCCGTCATCTGGCCGTTGCCGAGCCGCTGCGACCAGGTGCGCCCGCCCACGCGATCCCGAGCCTCGAGCACCGTGACATCGTGCCCCGCCTTCCCGAGCTCCCAGGCGGCGGTGAGGCCGGAGAGCCCGGCTCCGATGACGATGATCCTCACGGGGATTCCTCTCCTGCCGCCTCGGGGCTGTGCGACGAATGGCGTTCATCGTATCCGGACGGCGGCGGGGGCTCGGGGCGGAGGAGCGGGACGCCGCTGATTTCTTATGTTCGTACTGCCGACTCGGCACCGGACGTACGAAGTTATGAACTTCGCCGACCTGCGGTAACGAAGGAGTAACGCGGCGGATCCCCGACTCCGGCCGCTGCTAGCTTGTGGACGTCCGCCGCGTGGCGATGAAGCCGCACCACGGTGCCTCCGCGGTCCGCTCGCGGATCCGGGGCAGGGCGGCGCGGAAGCGTGCAGGGCTGGACACGGGGCTGGAAATACCGACGCAAGGGAGCGTACATCCATGTTGAAGAACCCGAAGATGCGGCGCGGCATCGCACTCGCCGCGGGAACGGCGGCGCTGGCGATGACCCTCGCCGCGTGCAGCGGAGGAGGCCAGGAGGCGGCTCCCCAGGAGGAGCGGGATCTCGGCGCCCCGGTCGCGGGCGAGGTCAAGGAGGGCGCCTTCGAGGGCGTGACGCTCACGTTCGCCGGATCGGGCGGCATCTTCCAGGAGGGGCAGACTGAGGCGCTGTGGGATCCCTTCGCCGAGGCGTCCGGCGCGACCTTCAACCAGGACGCGTTCGACGCGGGCAAGCTGAAGGCGATGGTCGACAGCGGCAACGTGAGCTGGGACGTCGTCAACACGACGCAGTTCGACACGGCCCGCGGGTGCGGCACGCTCTACGAGGAGTACGACTACGACCAGATCGACATCTCCAAGATCCCGGAGGGCACGATCACCGACAAGTGCATGGTGCCGCAGATCCTCTACGGCCTCGTCGTGGTCTACAACACCGAGAAGTTCGGCGACAACCCGCCGACGAGCGCGGCCGACTTCTTCGACACCGAGAAGTTCCCGGGGAAGCGCACCGTGAGCCAGTCGACCTACGTCGATCCCCAGACGGTGGAGTTCGCGCTCACGGCGCAAGGCAAGGACGTGGAGAACCTGAAGCCCGAGGATATCGAGGGCGCGTTCGACATGTACAAGGACCTCGGCGACGACGTGATCGGCTGGACCACCGGCGCACAGGCCCAGCAGCAGCTCGAGAGCGGCGAGGCCGTGATGGGCCTCGTCTGGTCCGGTCGTGGCTACGGCGCGGCAGCGGCCGGCGCCCCGGTCGCGCCCATGTGGGACGAGTGGATGATCATGGTCGACTCGAACGGGATCCCCAAGGGCGTGAAGGACAAGCAGGCCGCGATGGCCGCCGTGAACTACTCCATCGGCGCCGAGCAGCAGGCGAAGATGACCGAGCTCACGTCCTACGGCGGGGTGAACGTCGATGCGAAGCCCGAGCTCGACGAGACCCTCAAGACCTGGATGACGACCGAGCACCTCGACACCGGCATCGCGCCGAACGTCGACTTCTGGGTCGAGAACTACGACGCGCTCGCGGCGGCGTGGGCCGGCTGGGCGACCGGCAACTGACCTCGATGACCGAGACAACCGTCGCCGGAGGCCGTGACGCGGCCTCCGGCGCGGATGTCGGGGAGGCGCGTCAGCGGGGGCCGAGGAACTGGCGCCCGCTGCTGCTGCTGATCCCGGCGTTCGTGATCGTTTCCCTGTTCTTCCTCGCGCCGCTCATCGACGTGTTCGTCCGCTCGGTGACGGATCCCGAGCCGGGCGTGCAGAACTACGTGTGGCTGTTCACGACGGAGGCGAATCTCGCGGTCGTGGTGCGCACGTTCGGCACCGCGTTCCTCGTGACGATCGTGTGCCTGATCCTCGCCTACCCGTACGCGTATCTGATGACGATCGTGTCGGATCGCGCGCGCAACGTGCTGCAGCTGTTCGTGATGCTGCCGCTGTGGACCTCGATCCTCGTGCGGACGCTGGCGTGGATGGTGCTGCTGCAGGACACGGGGCCGATCAACGGGCTGCTGATGTCGTGGTTCGGGATCGGGCCCGTCCCGCTGATCCGGACCACCTTCGGCGTGGCGCTCGGCATGAGCCAGGTGCTGCTGCCGTTCATGGTGCTGCCGCTGTACTCCGCGATGGCGAAGATCGACAAGCGGCTGCTGCCGGCGGCGTCGAACCTGGGGGCGAAGCCCGTCACCGCGTTCTTCACCGTGTACCTCCCGCTGTCGCGGCCCGGGATCTTTGCCGGGTCGGTGACGGTGTTCATCCTCGGGCTGGGCTTCTACATCATTCCGGCGCTGCTCGGGTCCTCGAAGGAGATCATGATCTCGGCGCTCATCCAGCAGCAGATCAGCGTGTTCCTGATGTGGGGCCAGGGCACGACGCTCGGGATCTTCCTGCTCGCGTGCACGATCCTGATCCTCGTGGTCGTGTCCCGCCTGAACCGGGGCGCGAGCCTGTTCCCGGGGGTGGAGAAATCATGACGCTGAAGCGCTTGCTGAGTGCGTTCGCGGTGATCATCATCGTCTGGCTCGTGCTGCCCACGCTCGTGATCGTACCGATGTCGTTCAACGAGGCGTCGTCGTTCAACTTCCCGCCCAAGGGATTCTCGACGCGCTGGTACGAGAACTTCTTCACGGATCCGACGTGGCTGAAGGCGCTGTTCTCGTCGCTGCAGGTCGCGCTGATCACGATGCTCGTCGCGACCGCCGTCGGGGTGCTCGCCTCGCTCGGGCTCTCGAAGGTGCGGTTCCGCGGCAAGGGCCTCCTGGAGGGCTACTTCCTGCTGCCGCTGATCGTGCCGGGGATCGTGCTGGCGGTCGGCCTGTACTCGCTGTTCCTGCGGATGAACCTGCTGGGCACGCTGCCCGGGTTCGTGCTGGCGCACACGGTGGTGTCGCTGCCGCTCGTGATCACGAACGTGATGGCGTCGCTGCAGGGCCTGGATCCGAAGCTCGAGCAGGCCTCGGCCAGCCTCGGGGCGGGGCGGATGCGCACCTTCTTCAGCATCACGCTGCCGCTGATCGCGCCCGGGGTGACGGCGGGCGCGCTGTTCGCGTTCGTGACCTCGTTCGACGAGGTGATCCTGTCGCTGTTCATCCAGAGCCCGTCGCTGCAGACGCTGCCGGTGAAGATCTTCAACAGCGTCACCCAGACCAATGATCCGACGGTGGCCGCCGTCGCGGTGATCACGATGGTAACGTCCGTCATCGTGATGCTCACCGCCCAGTTCGCCTCGAGAAAGAGAAAGCGGGTCGCCGCGTGAATGCGATTTCCCACAACGACATCCCCGTTCCGGAGGGGCACGAGCGGCAGCTCCGCGGGGACGGGCTGAACACGTCCGCGATCTCGGAGATCACGGAAGCCGGGATCAGCCTGAAGTCCGTGACGAAGCGCTACGGCGAGAACACGGTCGTCGACGACATCGACCTCGTGATCGAGCCGGGCGAGTTCATGACGCTGCTCGGGCCGTCGGGGTCGGGCAAGACGACGACCCTGAACATGATCGCTGGCTTCACCTCCGTCACCGAGGGGCACCTGCACATCTACGGCAAGCCCGTCGCGAAGCTGCCGCCGCACAAGCGCGACATCGGCATGGTGTTCCAGAACTACGCGCTCTTCCCGCACAAGACGGTCGCCGAGAACATCGCCTACCCGCTGCAGCGCCGCAGGATCGCGAAGGGCGAGCAGAAGCGCATGGTCGCCGACGCGCTCGCGATGGTGCGGATGGGCGACTACGGCGATCGCTACCCCTCGGAGCTCTCGGGCGGGCAGCAGCAGCGCGTCGCCCTCGCCCGCGCCCTCGTCTACAACCCGCGGGTGCTGCTCATGGATGAGCCGCTGGGCGCGCTCGACAAGAAGCTGCGCGAGTGGCTGCAGGCGGAGATCAAGCGCATTCACCGCGAGGTCGGCTCCACGTTCGTGTACGTCACGCACGATCAGGAGGAGGCCCTGTCGATGTCGGATCGCATCGCGGTCTTCAATAACGGCCGGATCGAGCAGGTCGGCACGGCCGAGGATCTCTACGAGACCCCGCAGACCCTCTTCGTCGGCCGCTTCCTCGGCGAGTCGACCGTGCTGCTCGGCGCGGGCACCCCGCTCGGCGACACGCGCACGGCGATCGACGTCGCCGGGCACCGCGTCGTCGCCGACGGGCGGTCGAGCCACGAGGGCCTCGCGATCCTGATCCGGCCCGAGAACCTCCGCCTCGAACCCGCGGGGACTCAGCCCTCCGAGGATCGCAACGCGATCCCCATCACGGTCACCGACGTCACCTACCTCGGGTCGTCGCGCCGGTACAGCGTCCGTCTTCCGGACGGCGGCGAGGGCACCGTGCGCCTCGGCAACGAGGCTCAGCCCTTCGACCTCGACGAGGATGCCACGATGACCTGGGCGGTGAGGTCCGGGGTGCTCCTCGTCGACACGGGCGAGGCGGGCGAGTCGACGACCTGACCGGTGCGCGGGGCGCCGGTGCGCTGGCGGCGGTTCGCGGGTGCGCGGGTGCTGCGGCCTGTCGCTCACGAGGTTCGCGGGTGCGCTCGCGCTGGTTGCCGGCGGCGCAAGCAGCACGAAGGCACCCGCGAATGGCCCCTCCGAGCGCTCCCGAGCGCGACACCAGCGAACCGCGCGATCTCCGTCGAGCGGGCCACGCAGGCGTGGCCGGTCGCGTCACATGGGCTGCTCCGCGAGTCCTGCAGCGTGCGCGGGTGCCAGAACGATTCGGAACGAACTCCGCGGTGGTGACACACGCCTCCATCACTGCTTGCTTCGACGATCCCGAGAAGGGACCGCAGCTGCTGATGCTGAAGGTCGATCTCGGAGACCTCAACATCGTGGTTCATCGCCGAGGAGACCCTCGAACTCTTCATGAGACTGATCGACGACCTGCCACGCCGTTGACGCTCAGGCCGGTCGCGCGCCGCGACGTGCCTCATCGGCCGTGACGTGCGTTGTCGGCCCGAGCATAGCTACAGCACGACTGTGGCCGTCTTGACGCGCGTGTTGGCGAGGATGCCCTCGTATCCGAGCTCGCTGCCGATTCCCGACTCTTTCGTGCCGCCCCAGGGCAGTTGCGGTGCCAGAGGGGACCAGCCGTTGACTCCGATCGCACCGGCTTGCAGCGCCGATACGACGGTGTGTACGCGCTGCACATCCTTCGTCCATAGGGTTGCGGCGAAGGCGTACCGGTTGTCGTTCGACATGCGGATTATCTCTTCGTCGCTCTCGAACGAGATGACGGTGGCGACGGGGCCGAAGATCTCCTCTTGCGCAATGCGCATATCGTTGGTTCCGGCGAAGACCGTCGGATTCACGAAGAAGCCCGGCCCCTCATGCACGGCGCCGCCGGCCGCGAGGCGGGCTCCCTCGGACTTGCCCAGTTCGATGTACGCCCGCACGCGGTCCCGTTGCTTCGCGTTGACGAGAGGACCCATCATCGCTTTCGAATCGAAGGGATCGGCGACGACCTGTGCCTGCACGACCTGGTGGAGGCCCGCGAGCACGGCCTCGTAGAGGCGCGGGGACCGGGCCTCTGCTCTCACGCGTTTTCCTCAATACAAGGGGCTGCGACTCGGATCGCGAGTTCCACGGTCCGGTGAAAGAACCGCACGATTGATTACAGGTCCATTCGCGCCGAATCTTCCTCTGGGGCCTCGCGCCCTTCGGCGGCCGATAACGAATGCTCCGATCCGAGTGAAGACCGGGAGCGGCAATGACGTCGCTCGCAGAAATGGGGTACCACCACATGACCGATGACCCGACCATGAATACTCGTCTGCAGACCGGCCTGAGGAAGAACGCCGTCGGCGTGCTCGACATCGTATTCTTCGTGCTCTCGGCCCAAGCGCCGCTCACCGGGATCGTCGGAGTCTCTGCGATCGCCATTGCGCTGGGCAATGGAGCGGGATTCCCTCCCACCTACGTTGTCGTCGGGCTTGTGATGCTCGTCTTCTCGGTCGGATTCACGACAATGACGCGCTACGTCCCGAGCCACGGCGGGTTCTCCTCTCTCGTCGAGGCGGGCCTGGGATACCGCGCCGGCGTGGTGTCGGCCTGGCTCGCGCTGCTCACCTACAGCGGCATCCAGGCCGCGATGTACGGCCTCGTGAGTGTGACGGCATCGGGCATGCTCGAGTCGTTCTTCGGGATCCAGGTGCCCTGGTGGGCGATCTTCCTCGTGACGCTACTGCTTATCTTGCTGCTCGGAGCGAGGAACGTGAAGATGGGTGCGAACGTGCTGATCGTGCTCGTGGCGCTCGAGGTGCTGATCCTCGTCGCTTTCGCCGTCGGCGTGTTCGTGGGGGACCACGCGGCGGAGGGCATCGACATCAGCGCGAGCTTCAGCCCGGACGCCTTCCTGTCGGGTGCCCCGGGTATCGCGATCATGTTCGCGATCGCCTCGATGTTCGGCTTCGAATCGACAACCCTCTACTCTTCGGAGGCCAAGGACGCGAAACGCACGGTACCCCGTGCCACGTACATCTCCGTGGCGTTCATCTCTCTGCTCCTCACGCTGCTCATCTGGACGGTGGTGATCTACTACGGTCCGAGTCGCGTCATGGATGCGGCGCTGGAGGCCATCCAGGGCGATCCCTCCGTATTCGTGACCGCGCCGCTCAGCGCTGTGCTGGGTCCCTGGGCAGCTCCTGTGGCGAGCGTGCTTCTGGTCACCTCCCTCGTCGCGGCGCTCCTCGCCTTTCACAACATCATCAACCGCTACCTGCACTCGATGGCCCGACGCGGGATACTGCCGCGAGGTCTGGCGACCACCAACCGGTTCCAGGCTCCGGGCATGGCAGCGCGCACCCAGACGGTGCTCGCGTTTCTCACCGTGACGCCGTTCGCACTTCTCGGGTTGCATCCGATGACGACGCTGTTCGGGTGGTTGTCGGGTCTCGGAGTCGCCGCCCTCGTGGCGCTCTACGTGGTGACTTCGCTCGCCATTTTCACGTTCTTCCGCAGGTCGAGGGTGGACCTGCGGCCACTGAACACGATCGTCATGCCGCTTCTCTCGGCGTTACTCATGTCGGGCTTCCTGCTGCTGATCGTGCTCAACTTCGATGTGCTCGCCGCCGCCGATCTCGCGACCTCCGTCATCATCCTCGGTATCGTGCCGCTCGTCGCGCTGCTGGGCTGGGCACTTGCGAGCTGGACGGGGAACTCCCACACGGGGCAGTTCCCAGCGCTCGGTGCTGAGATCCCCGAGGTCGACGGCCCGGTGGAGGAGGCCGAACCGCGGACGAGGGTGTAACCGGACGAAGGGGCCGACGCGTTCTACCGGTGCGCGAGAGCTATCCTGACGGAGCACGTGCCCGACGGAGGGAGAACGATGAGGACTCACGAGGTGTCGCTCGACATGATGATGCGGAACGTGGACTCGTGAGACATCGTTCGGTCGGCTCTCCGCACCCGATGGGTGAAACCCGATGATCGCGTATCGCGACCTCATCGACCTCGCGCTCGAGAAGGATCCGGCCGAGAAGATTCGTCTCGCGGCCGAAGCCTTCCTGCGGACCACGGTGTTCGCGGGCCTCGCAGTGACCTACTGCCCGCAGACCGAGGCCGGCCACAGCTTCCTGTTCGCCCGGGGGTACGAGGACGCGGCTCTCGTACATCTGCGCAGCAGCTTCGTGACCGATGATCCCATGTATCGTCGGATCGTCGCGAACGCGGCCCTGCTCACCTGGCGCGGCGGCCAGTTCGCGCAGGGCGAGTCTGCTCGAACCTGGCTCATGCCCGCCGGTTATCGCAATGGCTTCTCCCTTCCAGTGCTCCACAGCGACTTGGGCGAGATCGGCTCGATACACGCCAACTCCTACGCATCCGATTTCGGCGACCATCAGCTCGACGCCGCACAAGCGTTCTCAAGATTCCTGGCGGTCATGCTCTCGCAGAAGGCGACTCATGACGAAGTGAAGTTGACCCCTCGCGAACTGCACGTCGTACGGTGCATATCGGAAGGCGCGAGCAATCCGGAGATCGCGGAGGAACTCTGCGTCTCGCGGCGCACCGTGGCGACGCACGTCGAGAACATCCTGCGCAAGCTCGGCACCCGCTCCCGCGTCGGCATCGCGGTTGAGGGAGCCAAACGCGGGTTGATCTGACGCGCGTCCGGAGGCGCTCCTCTGCGGGGCCTCTGGGTGCTCGCGCCTCTACTTCCCGAGTGTTCACGGAAAGATCGGTCATCTGACCGATGGATTCCGCGGCCGAATCGTGGGGAGATAGGAGCCTGGGTTTTCCAGTGGAGGGCACCCCGCGATCTCCGGCAGAGCCGCCGGCGGAACCAGCGGTCTCCTCCTTCTGAATCGGCGGTCACGCAGTATCCATTGGAGGAATCACTATGCGGACTCATCGTCTACTCGCGGCGGCCGGTGCCGCGGCGCTCACATTGCTGCTCAGCGCCTGCAACGCGGAGGGAACTTCTGGAGGCCCCGAGACCGGTAGCGGCAAGGGCGCTGTCGCCTGGAGCTTCCCCTCGCAGGATGTGGCGGTCTGGGCCGACCAACTCGTCTTCATGGAGTCCATCGTCGAGGACGCGGGCTACGAATTTCTCACTCACGATCCGGGGTTCGACGCGCAGAAGCAGATCAACGACTGGCAAGCGTGGATCACACGCGGCGACGTCAAAGCAATGGGCGGCTTCCCGCTCGACGCCAACCTGGTGACAGGCGTGATGACGGAGGCGGAGACGGCGGGGATTCCCATGATCGGCTACATCATCGAGTGGCCGGGAGTGAAGGCTTCGACGTTGACGCCCGCCTACGAGGGCGGTGTCGAGCTCGGCAAGAGAGCGGGCGAGTGGATCGTGGAGAACTACGGCTCCGAGAGCGTCGGGGTCGCGATCCTGGGTGACTTCGGCAATCCCTACGGGCAGGAGCAAGCGCGGGGGTATCACGACGGACTCGCCGAGACCGAGGCCAAGGTCACCGTGGCCGAGCTGCAGACGCTCGATCGCAACGAAGGCCACTCGAACATGCAGAGCCAGCTGACCGCCGACCCCGACACCCGGGTGGTGCTCAGCGCCGGAGCCGACATGGGTCTTGGAGCTCGTCAAGCGATCATCGACTCTGGTGTCGCTGCGGACGATCCGGAATGGTTCGTCGGCGCGACCGACTCGACAGACGAGGTGCTGGATCTCATTGGAACGGGTGACGACATCTGGCGCACCGCCTTCGTCTCGAAGACGTCGGAGCTCGCCGAGGCCAATGCGAAGCTGCTGATCGACGCCGCCGAGGGAAAGCCGGTGCAGACCACCACGGTTCCGGCCACCGAGGTCACCGCGGACAACCTCGAAGAGTTCCGGTCGCCGAAGTAGCGGTGGACGCAGCGATACAGCGGAGACAGACAGGGAAACGGGGCACCGTGCAGCGAATCGCCTTCCGAGGGATCACCGTCGATTTCGGAGCGACCCGTGCGCTCGACGACGTCGAGTTCTCGATCGAACCGGGCGAAGTGGTCGGGCTTCTCGGGCACAACGGCGCTGGAAAATCTACGCTCGTGAGCGTCGCCGCAGGTGTGCTGCGGCCCACTTCTGGGCATTTCGAACTCGACGGCGTGGCTGTTGAGCATACGACGCCGCACGCGCTCAGCGTCCAGGGATTGACCGTGGTCAATCAAGAACCGGCCCTCGTCGGCACGCTGTCGATCCATGACAACCTCTTTCTCGGACGAGCGAACATCCCGCGACGGGAGCGCGCGGGTCTCGCGGAGGAGGCACTGACCCGCGTGGGGCTCGCGCATGTCTCACCGAGCACGCTTGTCGCCGAGCTGGCGGTCGGCGAGCGGCAGCTCGTCGACCTCGCGAGAGGCCTCGTCGTCGGGGACATCAGCGTGCTCTTCCTCGACGAACCGACGTCGGCGCTCGGCGCTGCGGAGACCGAGAACCTGCACGGTCTCATTCGCGAGTTCTCGGCGGCAGGCACCGCGGTCGTCTACGTTTCGCACAGACTCCCCGACATCCTGGATGTCTGCACGCGCGTCGTGGTGCTCAACGGGGGCCGGGTCGTGTGGGACGTCGCGACGGAGACGCTCACCGTCGCCGAGCTCTCGCACGCGCTCGCCCCGGGTTTCGAGGAGCTCGAGGCGCACACCGCTGAGCTCTCCGATGAGGTGGTCCTCGAGATCACCGGCCCGAGTCATATGCGCTTTCGCCGCGGTGAGATCATCGGGCTCTTCGGCATGGCCGCCGGCAATCAATTCAAGCTCATGGAATCGCTGTTCGGCTGGCAGCAGCACGCGGTAACCGCCGGCTTCCGTTACTCGCTCGATGGCCGGCCCTTCGCGCCGGCGTCGCCCCGGGCGGCAATCCGCTCAGGCGTGATGATGGTGCCAGCCGACCGCGAGCGCGATGGCCTGCTGGGCAACCTGAGCGCGCGGGAGAACGTACTGCTTCCGTGGTTCCGGAAACTCTCCCGCGCGGGCGCGTTGACGACGAGCACGGGGTCGATTC
>JAPSIU010000352.1 GCA_031178565.1 Leucobacter sp.
CGAGCTCGCGGGGCGGGCGGTGCTGCCCGGGATCGACGACTCCCACCTGCACGCGGCGGCGTGGGGGATCGGGAGCCCGCCGTACGCGCTCGACCTCTCGTTCCCGACCGCGACGTCGATCGGCGACATCGTGGAGGCGGTGCGCCTGGCGGCGGAGTCGCGACCCGCGGGCGAGTGGATCACCGGACAGGGGTGGGACGTCGGCTACCTGAGCGAGTGCCTCGCGGGGACGCGGACCCTGCCCGCGCGCGCCGATCTCGACGCGGTCGCGCCTGAGCATCCCGTGTGCCTGACCGACTTCTCGGGTCACATGATCTGGGCGAACAGCGCTGCGCTCGCCGCGGGAGGGGTCGGCCGCGGGACCGAGGCCCCGGCCGGCGGTGTGATCGACCGCGACGCGGCGGGGGAGCCCACCGGGATCCTCCGCGAGGGCGCCCAGAACCTCGTGCAGTCAGCGATCCCGCGGCCGGACTACGCGACCCGGAAGCGCGCGATCGCCGACGCGGTGAGACGACTCAACTCGCTCGGGATCACGGCGTTCACGGAACCCGGACTCGGCCCGGGCGGCGAGGGGGTGCTGGGCGGTGCGCTCGGCGGCGAGGCGATACGCGCGTACGAGGAGCTCGCGGCGGACGGCGAGCTGACCGCGCGCGTCTCGGCGCTCGTGCTGCCGCTCGCGATGGGCGAGTCCGCCGATCGCCTCGAGGAGCGGGTGCGCGAGCAGCTCGCCGGCCTCCGCGGAGCCGATCCCAGGCGGTTCGGCGTGATCGGGGTGAAGCTCTTCGCGGACGGCGTGCCGCCGAACGAGACGGCGTACATGTACGAGCCCTACGGCCCCTCGCGCGGGCACGGTGCGCTCTGCGTGCACGGCGCGAGCGAACCGATGCAGGAGGCCGAGCTGCGCCGGGCGATCGACGCGGTGCATCGGCTCGGGCTGCAGGCCGGCGTGCACGTCACGGGCGATCACGCGATCGACATCACGGTCGAGGGCTTCGTCGAGGCGAACGCGCGGCATCCGCGGGAGGACGCGCGGCACTACGTGATCCACGGCGACTTCATCTCGGACGAGCGCCTGGCTCAGCTCGGCGCCCTGGGCTACGGCGTCAACATGAACCCCGGGATCAAGGCCCAGATCACGGACCTCATGGACGAGATCGTGGGGGAGGAGCTCTCCGCCCGCCAGTGGCCGACGCGCTCGGCGGCCGAGTCGGGCGCGACGCTCTGCGCGAGCTCGGACGCTCCCGTGACGCCTCCCGACTGGCTCGCAGGGATCTCCGGGATGATGACGCGCGCGTCGAAGGCCACCGGCAGGGTCTCGGGGCCCGACCAGCGCGTGGACTTCGAGACCGCGCTGCGCGCCTACACGACGGGCGCCGCGCGGCAGAGTTTCGCGGAGGAGTGGCGCGGGTCGCTCGAGCCCGGCAAGGTCGCCGACCTCGTGGTCCTCGACACCGACCCACGCGCCGTCGATCCCGCGCGCCTCACGGAGATCGAGGTCGATCTGACGCTCTTCGACGGCTCGGTCGTCTACGAGCGGTGACACGTACGAGAACCCGGATCCGCCGTGACGGGATCCGGGGCCTCGTGCGTGTCGGTCGGTCAGCTGCCCAGGTAGGCGGAGCGGAGCATCTCCGGATCCTCCTCGAGCGCCTTCGCCGGCCCCTGCGGGTGGCTCACGTGGCCGCTCGCGACCACCATCGCGTCGTTCGCGATGCCGAGGGCGAGGTGGGTGAACTGCTCGACCAGCAGCACGCCGACGCCCGAGGCGGCGATGTTCTGGATCAGCGGCAGCAGCCGCATGAACACCACGGGTGCGAGCCCGAGCGACATCTCGTCGATGAGCAGGAAGCGCGGCTTCGACGCGAAGGCCCGTGCGAGCACGACCATCTGCTGCTCGCCGCCCGAGAGCAGCACCGACAGCGCGTCGATGCGCTTCTCCAGCTCGGGGAAGGACTGCAGCACCTCCTGCAGCGCGGAGTCCGTCTTCGCGGTCAGCATGATGTTCTCGCGCACGGTGAGCGACGGGAAGATCGCGCGTCCCTGCTCGATGTGCGCGATGCCGGCGCGGGAGCGCTGCACCCGCTTCCACTTCGCGATCGACTCCCCGTCGATCGCCATGTCTCCGCCCGAGTGCCCGATGACCCCCGACACCGACTCGAGCAGGCTCGTCTTCCCGGCGCCGTTCGGTCCCACGAGCGCGAGGATCTCGCCCTCGCGGAGCGTGAGATCCACGTCCGAGACGACGGGCCCGGCCCCGCGGCTCACGGTGACGCCGCTCAACTGCAGTTCACTCATTGCGTCATCTCCGCATCTCCCATGTAGGCCGCGATCACGGCCGGGTCGTCGAGGACCTCCTTGCTCGGTCCCTGCGCGAGCACCTTGCCGAAGTCGAGCACCGTGAGCTCGGTGCACACGGTGCGCACGAGATCGAGATCGTGCTCGATGAGCACGATCGCCGTGTCGAAGCGCGACGGGATCCGTGTGAGGCGGTGCCCGAACTGCAGGTGCTCCTCGTGCGACAGACCCGCGGCGGGCTCGTCGAGGATCAGCACTCGCGGCCCGGAGAGCACGGCGGCCGCGACCTCGATGAGCCGGCGGGTGCCGACGTCGACGTTCGCGAGCTGCTCATCGGGCGGCGGGCAGCCGAGGAAGGCGAGCGCGTCGGCCAGCTCGTCGTGGTCGAGCCGCTTGCGCGCCACGAAGCGCACGTAGGCCTCCACCGTCAGCTGGGGCGGCACACGATCCTGCTGGAAGGTGCGACGCAGACCGCGGCGGGCCCGGGCGGCGGGAGTGAGCCGGCTGATGTCGTCGCCGTCGAGCAGCACGGTGCCGGTGTGCTGGGGCAGGAAGCCGCTCACCGCGTCGACGAACGTCGACTTGCCGGCGCCGTTCGGTCCGATGAGGCCGAGGATGCTCCGCGGCTTCACCCGCAGGGAGACTGCGTCGAGCGCCTTGAGCTTGCCGAACTGCACGCCCAGATCCCGCACCTCGAGCACCGGTGCGGCATCCGCGGGCACCGGTTCTGCGGCCTCCGGCACCGCGAAGACGTCCAGCACGCTCGTCCCGACGTCGCCCGAGCCGGCTGCGGCCGCGCCGCGCTTCTTGGAGCGCCTCCTGAACCCGCTCCGGATCGCCTCGCCGAGG
>JAPSIU010000353.1 GCA_031178565.1 Leucobacter sp.
GTGCTGCTCGGTGCGGTGTCGTTGCCGGGCATCGCACGCGATCCGCTCGCGGTGACCGTCGACACGACCCAGAACTCGAACCGCAGCCTCGTCTGCGCGGGATCCTTCGCCGAGCTCGGCGCGGATCCGAGCCGCCCGGGCGCTGCCATTCCGACGGGAACCCCCGCGATCACCCGATCCGGCGCGGCGGGTGAGAGCGCGTCTCTGGCCCGCACCGAGGCCGGCGGGGCCCTGCCCTCGGTGTTCGAGGCGCCCAGCGCGGAGCCTCTCGGAGCGGCGCAGCTGCAGTCGGTCGACACCCCGAACCTGCGGGGTGCCGTCGCGAGCGCGTGCGTCGAACCGCTGAACGAGCAGTGGCTGCTCGGAGGGGGGACGAGCCTCGGGGTCTCGACGACCCTCAGCCTCGGCAATCCCGGCGATGTCCCGGCGACGGTGCAGATCACGGTCCACGACGAGAACGGACAGGTCGATGCCGTGCAGACCGCGGGCGTGCTCGTCGCCCCGGGAACCGAGCAGACCGTCTCGCTGAACGGCTACGCCCCCGATCGCGAGCGGCTCGCGGTGCGCGTCGTCAGCACCGGAGCCCCCGTGACCGCGAGCCTCGGCGTCGGGCAGACGAGCGGCATCGATCCCTTCGCGGTCGCCACGGTGTCCCGGCAGGTGGAGCCGTCGACGACCCTCGTGGTGCCCGGCGTCACGAACGTCAGCGACCACGAGCACGGCGCCGGCGATGTGGGCGAGGCGGACATGTTCGGCGTGCTCGTGCGCGTGCTCTCCCCGGGCGGCGAGGTCGGAACGGCGCGGGTGCGCGCCATCGACGGGAACGGCAAGAGCAGCGACCTCGGCGAGGTCGTGCTGACGCCGGACGCCGTCGGCGAGTTGCACGTCGACCACTGGCCGGAGGAGGCGAACGCCGTCGTGATCGAGGCCGATGTGCCCGTGATCGCAGGGGTGCTCGGCTCGGCTCACGAGGGGAAGCAGCACGACTACGACTGGTTCGCGCCCGCGGCGACCCTCGAGGCCGAGACGGCGGTCGCGGCCCCCGTGGTCTCCGGAGGACGGCTCGTGCTCGCGAACACCGGCGTCGAGGAGGCGCGGGTGCAGGTCTCCCGCGCGAGCGGCGAGGGCGAGGCCCGCGAGGTCGACGTGCCCGCCGGCGGCTCCGTCGTCGTCGCGAAGGCCCCCGCCGATGCGGTGCTCCTGAGTTCGGCCCCGATCGCAGCCGGTGTCCGCTTCGTGGACGGCGGCGATATCGCGGGCTACTCGATCCCGCCCGCGGACGCCCGCGACGGCGAACTCACCGTCTTCACCAGGTAGGGAGAGGCGCGCCCCGTAGACTGAGGCCATGTTCGGTCGTGAGCGGAAGTCGGGTCGGGGCGGCGCGGGATCGATGAACCCCCAGGCCGCGAGCTCGCCCGCGGCGAGCCCGCTTCGCGCACCCTCGCGCAGGCACGGGAGGCGATCCATCCGGTCTTCGATCGTCGGTCCGGGCCTCTCGGATCCCGGCAGTCGCCTCGCGCGTTTCGAGGCGGATGCACGCGGAGCGGTCGAGCTGCTGCAGTCCACGTTCCCCGACGAGCTGGGCGGCGTGCAGATCGGCTTCCAGACGGCTCCGAACGGGAGGGAGGAGAGTCAGCTTCCGATGCTGTACTCGGTGGATCGAGCGGCGCGCACCATCATCCTCTATCGGATGCCCATCCAGCGGGCCAGGGGACTCCACGTCAACGACGAGGAGCACCGCCGCTTCTTCGTCGAGTACTGCGTGTACCGGGCGGTCTGCGAATACCTGGGGCGCGAGCCGTGGGAGCTGCTCCCCGGCCGCTTCGACCACTACTGAGCGCAGAGACGCCGAGGGGCGCGGACCCCGGTTCGGATCCGCGCCCCTCGGCGTCTTGCTGCGATGACGGCCCGTCGGCGGACGCGCTACGCCTTCTTCGCGAGATCGTGGCTGTTCAGCAGACGGAACGCCAGAGCCGCGAGCGCCGCGCCCACGAGCGGGGCCAGGACGTAGAGCCACATGTAGCCCCAGTCGAAGTGGCCCTGGATGGCGAGGCCCAGCGCGACCGCGGGGTTGAAGCCGCCGCCCGAGATGCTGCCGACGGTCGCCGCGCCGACGAACACGCTCGTGCCGATGGCGAGGCCGTAGAAGGAGTTGTTCGGGTGATCCTTCGACGTCGCGACGTTGAGCACGACGTAGACGAGCACGAAGGTGAAGAAGACCTCGGCGACGAAGGCCGGGCCCACGTTGATCTCCACCGGGCCGTCGGGACGAGCCCAGAACACCGAGCTCAGCAGTGCGCCGAGCGCGCCGCCGACGAGCTGCGCGATGATGTAGGCGATGAGGCCCGCGCCGTCGAGGGCTCCGCGAATGAACGCACCGAGCGAGACGGCGGGGTTCAGGTGTGCGCCCGAGAGATGACCCGTCGCGTAGATGAGCACCATCAGCGTGAAGCCGATGACGAGTGGTGTGAAGTCGCCAGCGTTATTGATGGCGCCGATGATGGCGAAGACGAAGAGGAAGGTCGCGAGTGCCTCGGCCACTGCATTCCGGACGGTACCAGTCATGTCAGTCCACTTTCTTGGATTCCCGGGTATTTCCACAGGTCCCACCATTATGTCAAATCGACGCCTGCTGAGCGCGGCCCCGGGACTCCGCAGCCTTTCCGGCCATAATGGGACACATGAGCGCGCGAATCCTCGTGGTTGACGACGACAGGGCACTGGCCGAGATGCTCGGCATGGTGCTCCAGGCGGAGGGGTTCGTCACGGAGCACTCCGCCGACGGCACCGAGGCCGTGGAGAAGTTCCGCGAGATGCGTCCGGATCTGGTGCTGCTGGACGTCATGCTGCCCGGGCTCGACGGGATCGAGGTGTGCGAGCGCATCCGATCCGAGTCGGGCGTGCCGATCATCATGCTCACGGCGCGCACCGACACCCGCGACGTGGTCAGGGGGCTCGAGGTCGGCGCCGACGACTACGTCGTGAAGCCCTTCAACCCGGTGGAGCTCATCGCCCGGATCCGTGCCCGTCTCCGCGAGCCGCAGCAGGACGCGAGCGAGACGCTGCGCATCGGCGACCTGACGATCGACGTCGCCGCGCACGAGGTGCGCCGAGGATCGCAGCCGATACCGCTCACG
>JAPSIU010000354.1 GCA_031178565.1 Leucobacter sp.
CGGCCGGCATCTGCGACGCGGCAGAGTTCCTGCCCGCCGGCACACCGTCCTATTGGCGCGTCTACTTCCGCGTGGACAACACGGACGACGCCGTCGCCGAGCTCCAGGAGCCGGGCGACGGCGTCCACCAGCTCGGCGAGAGCCGCGGGTTCCGGCGCCTTCGGACGTATGCTCAGCGCGTCTCCGGTACTCACGTGCGGGTGCCTCCTGCGGGGGTCAGTATTCCGTCGGGAGGGGCTGGAACTCCCCGGTGGACGGCGGGATGTGGAATGTGCGGATCGTGGCCTCGGCCGCGTCGCGGAAGGCGGCCAGTGCCGCCTCGCTGCCCTCGCCGGCCGAGGGGAACGCAATCGATGCTACCGCGACGTACTGGGGGTCGTCGGCGGGGAAGATGCCGGCGAACGAGTGCACGTAGTCGGTGCGGTACGCGCCGGTCTGCGGGTCGACCTGCTCGGCCGTGCCGGTCTTGCCCGCGATCCGGTAGCCGGGGATCGAGACCATGTCGGCGAACCACCCCTCCTGCACCACCGTCTCGAGCATCTTCATGACCTCCGCGGAGGTCTCGGGCGACACGGCGCGCTCCTTCTCGCCGTGATCGGGCGCGGTCCGATTCCCGTCCGCGTCGACGCACGCGCGCACGACGCTCGGCGGCACCCGTTCCCCGCCGTTCGCGATGGTCTGGTAGACGCCGGCGGTCTGCACGATGGTCGACGAGACGCCCTGGCCGAACATCGTGTTGTAGGAGGTCTGCCGGTCCCACTGATCGACGGGGTAGAGCAACCCGGAGTCCTCCACGGGCATCCCCGCCTGCGTCGCCGTGCCGATGCCGAAGCGCCGCAGATAGTCGTAGCGGACCTCGGGGCTCAGCATGTTGCCGAGGGTCGCGGTTCCGACGTTCGAGGACTGCGTCAGGATCCCCGTGAGCGTCCACTGCATCGGCGGGTGCGAGAACGAGTCGCCGAAGCGCACGCCGGGTTCGGGCTCGAGGTAGTCGGGCGTGAGGTTCTGCGTGGCCGGGGTCGCGACCCCCTGGTCGATGAGCGCGGCGGCCGTGATGGTCTTGAAGGTGGAGCCCGGCTCGTAGGGGGCCACGAAGGACCGCGCCTCGCGCTTGGAGGGATCGGAGGCGTCGACGTCGTTGGGATCCACCGAACCGTCCTCCGCGACCGCGACGAGTTCGCCCGTCTGGACGTCCATCACCACGATGTACCCCCACTCGGCCCCCACCGCCTGCACCTGCTCGTTGATCGACTGCTGCGTCTGCCACTGCAGATCACGATCGATCGTGAGCTCCACCGAGCCGCCGTCGACCACCTCCCGCGTGACGACGACGCTGCCGGGCAGCGCGATGCCGTCGGCGCCGCGCTCGTAGGTCTCGGAGCCGTCGGTGCCCGTGAGGCACTCGTCCTGCGAGACCTCCACACCCGACTGCGGCACCTCGTCCGTTCCCGAGAAGCCGATGATGTTCCCCGCCACTGCGCCGTTGGGGTAGCTGCGGGTGTGGTGCTCCTCGAAGGTGAGCCAGCCGATGTCCAGTTCCTTGAGGGCGTTGAGCTGGGCGAGATCGATGCCCCGCTTCACGTACGCGAAGTCCGACTTCGGGTTCTCCTCGAGGGCGTCGTCGACGATCTTCTGGATCTCCGCCGCGCTCTGGCCCGTGACCTCCCCGATCTCGGCGAAGGCCTGCTTCGCCGAGACCTCGACCATCGCCACGCCGCCGCGCTCGGGGTCCGGCCGCCAGAACTTTCCGTCGTTCAACCTCGTGTTCTTCGGCGAGAGCTGCACGTCGTAGCGCTGATCGGTCGTGGCGAGCACCTCGCCGTTGCGATCCACCACGTCGCCGCGCAGGCTCGGGATCGCGACGGGAACCGCGCGTCTGCCCTTCGCGTCCTCGCTCAGCGCCGCCGCCGAGACGATCTGCACGTCGACGAGGCGGACCAGGAACACGAGCGAGGCGACGATGATCACCGCGAGCGCCAGGGCGCGACGCACTCGGGATCGGCGCTGTGTCGACATCCCACTCCTCAACTTCATCCGCCCCCTAGTGCGTGTCGGGAGCCGGCAGCTTGCCCTTCCACCGTACCGGGGCCTCGGCGGGCCCGGACTGCGCACCGCCGGCCGGTCCCGAGTTCCGCGGGACGAGGAGTCCCGCGGCATCCACGACCGGCATCGACTCGAGCGTGGAGTTCGGCACCAGGTTGCTCCGCACCTCGCTCGTCGTCGATTCGAGCGAGCCCAGGATGGCGCCGTCGCTCAGTCTCAGGGCGGCCGGATGCGCGTTCTGCACCATGCCGAGCCCCGCGGCGTTCACCGCCAGGTTCTGCGGGGAGGCCAGCTTGTCGACGTTCTGAGCGAGCACTCGCTCGACGCGGCTGAGATCCCGCTGCTCGATCTCGAGGGCGCGCGCCTCGTAGGCGCCCTGCGAGATCGCGATGCTGAGCCCGAGCTGCGCGGCGAGGATCGTGAGCACGATCGCCACCGAGAGGAGCGCGCCGATGAGCGGGCTGCGCCCGGCGCGCCTCGCGGCGCCCGGCGCGGAGGGCGCCAGGCGGAGGTGGCGCTCGGAGCGCGAACGATCCGGCGAGGAGGCCGGAGCCGCGGCCGGGGCGGCGGCCCCGAGCCGGTCGTGCTCGAGCTCGACCGGAACCGTGTTGTTCATCGCAGGTCCCTCACTCGTTCGGCGGCGCGCAGCCGCACCGGGATCGCCCGCGGGTTGCGGGCTCGTTCCTCATCGCTCGCGAATTCGGCGCCGCGCGTCAACAGGCGGAACTCGGGCCGGTGCTCCGGCAGCTCGACCGGGAGGCCCTGGGGCGCCGTCGATCGGCTCCTGCGGACCAGTTCGCGCTTGACCATGCGGTCCTCGAGCGACTGGTACGACATGACGACCGCGCGTCCGCCCACGCGCAGCAGGTCGAGCGCCGCCGGGATCGCGCGCTCGAGCACCGAGAGCTCCCGGTTGACCTCGATCCGCAGCGCCTGGAAGACGCGCTTGGCCGGGTGCCGCTGATCCCGCACCGCCGCGGGGGTGGCCGCCTGCAGCACGTCGACGAGTTGCGCGCTGCGCTCGATGGGGCGCTCCCCTCGCGCGGCCACGATGGCGCGGGCGTAGCGGGCCGCGAGCGGTTCCTCGCC
>JAPSIU010000355.1 GCA_031178565.1 Leucobacter sp.
GCCAGGCGCCCGTCGCCGTGAGCCCGCCGACGAGGGCCACGAGCTCATCGCCGGGTATCGCGAAGAGCACGAGCTCGGACCGCCGGACGACCTCCGTCACGTCGAGGATCGGGACCCCGGGGAGCATGGACTCGGCTCGCTCCCGGCTCTCGTCGCCGAGCGCGGTGATGCCGGTGATCGCGTGCCCAGCACCGGCGAGCGCGCGGGCGAGCACCGGCCCGACCCTGCCCGCGCCGACGACCCCGACGCCGAGTCGGGACGCCTGCACGTTCGCGCTCACGGCCGACTCTCCTCGTCCTGCTCCGGGGAAGCAGGCCCCGGATCGTGAGACGGCTGCGAGCGGCCTCCGGCGAGACCGGCCCGTCGCGCCGCCTCGGCGCCCTGGATGCTCAGAACCGCTCTCGCGAGCTCGTCGAAGGTGCGCCTGGCCCGGTCGAGTTCGATGCCGCGCATCTCCATGCGGACCGGACCGAGCACGGTGTGCGCCTGGACCGACGCGAGTCCGAGTGCGCGGTGCAGGAGCGGACGCCGCAGCTGCACGGACTGCGCGCGGACGATCGGCATGATCGAGAACGAACGGGTGAGGGCGCCGCGCCGGATGCGGAGGGTGGCGTCCTCGGCGAACGAGTCGCCTCCGCCGTCCGTGAGCCCCTCGAGACGGAGACCCGCCCGCCGCCTGCCCCACAGCAGCACCCAGCCGGCCCGCGGTCCCGCCGCGAGATAACCCGTCGCATCGCCGGAGAGGCCGTCGCGGAGCGAGCGGATCTCGTGATCCCGGTCGCCGATGCCCGGAAGGAGCGTATCGATGACGCGGAGCACGTCCTCCTCGGAGCCGACGGGCAGCACCACGTTCTGCGCGGCGTTCTGCCCGCCCTGCGCGACCGAGTGGCCCGCCGTCGTGACGCGCACCTTCCACCACTTCAGCGGGCGCCACAGGAGGGGCTGCCGCGCTTCGACCGCGTGGATCCGTCCGAACGGGATCGACTCGGTCGCGGTCGAGGTGAGCCCGGCTCCGGTGCGCACGGCGTCCCGGCTGCGGGAGAGCGTGAAGTTGAAGCCCTTGTTGAACTGCGCGAAGAGGATGCTCGCCATGACGATGAAGAGCGGGATCGTGCCGAGCATGATGCGCGCATCGAACACGATGCCGCCGATGACGACCCCGAGCACGAGCAGCGCCGTGCTCACGGCTTCCCAGCTGAGCGCGATGCTCCCGACGAGCCTGCCGACGGGCACTTTCAGAAGCGTGTTCGCGGCGATCGCCTCCGGATCGATGTCGGCATCGGCGAACTCCTGCGCCCTCGCGGTCAGCTTCCCGCTCGCGTCGCCGTACACGTACCCGTCGTAGCCCACGATCGCGGGAGGGCGGATCTCGTCGACCGATCCCGTACGACCCGTGCCGTCGCGCTTCTCCGCAGCGAGACGGATGATCTGCTCGCGCACGGTCTTCGCGTCGCGGTGGCCGAGATACGACAGCTCGACCTTGCCGCCCTGCCCGGCCGTCAGCACCTCGATCTTGGTCAGGCCGAGCGCTCGGGCGAGCAGCGGCCGCTGCAGATTGACGCTCTGGATCCGCTCGAGCGGAGCCCGTCGATGATTGCGGAAGAGCACGCCGTGGCGCGACTCGACGGCTTCTCCGGTGATGCGATAGGTGGAGAACCGCCACGCGATCCACGAGAAGAGGACGATCAGCAAGATCAGCCCGAGCGTCGCTCCGAGCGCGGCGAGCAGCAGCCCCTCCTCGGCGAGATACCCGAGCATGTCCTGTTCGTCGACGACCGCGTCGACCCCGTCGCTCCCCCAGGGCTGACCGGCGAAGACGAGCTCGACGAAGCGGTCCCGGAAGTTGGCGATGACGACGCCCGCGATGACGATGAGCGCGAGGCCGCCGCGCAGCAGCGGCGAAAGCGGGTGGAGGCGCCGCCAGCCCTCCGAGTCGGCGGTGCCGGGCAGGCGCGGATCCTGCGCCGGATCCGCGTTCGGCATCGTTCCGGCGCCGGGGCCGGTCTCGGGCTGCCCGAGGGGTTGCCCGAGCGCTCCCGGCTCCCCGTGCTCCTCCGGCCGCTCCGTCACAGGCCCGACCGTCGTGTCTCGGCCAGGGAGACGAGCCGATCCCGGAGCGCCTCCGCGTCCTCCGCTCTCAGCCCCGGCAGGTTGACACCCGTCGCGGCCGAGGCCGTGACGAACTTCAGGGTGGAGAGGCCGAGCGCCCGCAGCAGCGGTCCCCGTGCCACGTCGACGAGCTGCAGCCGCCCGTACGGGACGGCGATGATCCGCTCGAACATGATCCCCCTGCGGAACAGGAAGTCGTCTTCTCTCAGGATGTAGCCGATCGCCCGCACCCGCCGGAACGCGAACAGCGCGTTGACGATCAGCGCGAGGATGCCGATCGGCAGCCCGATGAGGGCGATCGGAGGCACCTCACCCGCCGTCACCATGGAGAGCACCGCGAGTACCGCGCCCACCGCGAGCACGAACAGGAGGTTCAGTACGAGATCCGCCCACGCGTACTTCGGAGAGACCCGCTGCCACTCCGCGTTCCCGTTCGGCCAGTCGGCCAGGTCCTCTGCTCTCTCGATCCCCGCTGCATCCACGTCACCCAGCTTAGTGACCGCCGCGGGGCGGTCAGGGTTTGCGGAAGGCGGCCTGGTCGACGGGCCCGCTCGGATCGGCGTCGTGCTCGGCGGAGTCGGCATCGTCTCCACCGGGCGGCACTCGGCAGAGGTGCTCCGCGACCGCCGCACAGGCGACCAGGATCGCTCCCCCGACGAACGCGAGCAGCATCGGGAGCCAGGTCGCGGTGGGCGCGGGAATGCTGCGTCCGAGCAGGGAGAGCGCGAGTCCCGCCCCGAAACCGCCGAGCAGGCCGCCGACGAGTTGACCCGCCCGGGCCGCTGCGAGCAGCCGCACGGCGTGGAACGGATTAACGTCGCCCGCGCGCTTCGCGACCGTACGGCGCAGGCGGATACCGAAACCGAGCAGCACCGCCCCGATCAGCACGAGTGTGACCGGCAACGACAGCGGGGGCACGAGCGGCGGAGCGCCCCGGTTCGAGAGGACGAACTGGGTGAGCAGTCCGATCGCGGCCCCCATCGTGAGCCCCCTCGCCGTGCT
>JAPSIU010000356.1 GCA_031178565.1 Leucobacter sp.
CCTCGGGCTAGTTTGCTCGATAATCTAGCGCCCGGGTGCAGGCTTGTATCTTGAGGAGCTCTCGGGCATCAGTTCTCGCGCGGCAGCGTCGCGTACTGCGGAGCGATCGACAGCGCGCTGAAGGTGAACGGGCGTGTGACGCGCGTGATGTTCAGCGGGCAATGCCTCGTACCCGCCGGGATGTAGATCGAGCCCGAGCGCGTGATCACGCGTTCCTCGCCGTCGATCGTCATCACGAGTTCCGCGCCGAGGTCGCGCGGATTCTCGGGATCGCTCCCGGTCCAGACGAGCACCTCGTCGTAGTCGTGCACGTGCTCCGCGACCCACGGATGGGGTTCGTCGCACTCGGTGAACCACACGTGGGTCATGTGGATCTTCGTGTCGCGCTGCGTCTGCGGGCCGACGAGCTCGCAGCCCTCGCCCTGGTTCGGCGGATCGGGAAGACCGACCGCCTCTCCCTCGTTGTCGAACTCGAAGTCGAGCCTCGGCAGCGTGTCGTTCAGTAGACCATCGAACTTGCTCACGGAGATACCCCTTCGTATCGGTGGGCACACCTGGACGGTGCCTCGTCGTCTCGCCAGTCTAGAAGCGACGGGCACCGCTCCCCTTGTCCGTCGCCGCACGCGCATAGCCCGAGCACGCACGCGTTCCGGCACCGCTGAACGCGACTCAGCCCCGCCCTCCGCCGAGCAGGAACAGCGCTCGGGCCGCGAGCGTGCTCGCGCCGACGATGCCGACCTGTCCGGCGCGGAGCATCAGCTCCGCGTTCGCGGAGGACGCCGCGAGCCACGCGAGCACGAGCGCGACGGCGACGAGGAGCGCCCCCGCGATCAGGAGGGCGATCGCCGAGGTGCGCGCGAGGACGGCGGTCCCTCGCGACGTCGCCGGGCGGATGATGCAGGCGAGGGCGAACGCGACCACCCCGAGGGCGAGAGCCCCGAGCACGTCGCTCGGGCGATGCCAGCCGTACCCGAGCAGCTGCCACCCGACCGCGGAGATGAGCACCGCCCCGAGGAGCGCGGTCAGCGCGCGCACTCGCGCCGGCACGGCCCAGACGAAGGAGGCCACGAGCACCGCGAACACCGTCATGTGACCGCTTGGAAAGGTGTTGGGCGCGTCGAGCTCGAGCAGCTCCGGACGCGACAGCAGCCGCAGCTTGAGCAGCTGCGAGGCGATCACCGCGAGCGCGGAGACGACCGTGACCACGACGGCCCTCCTGATCCCGTGCACCGCGAGGGCGAGGAGCCCGACGAGCAGGAGCGCGACCGCGACCGATGGGATCGAGACCAGGTTCAGCGGGGCCGGCGGATCCGTCGTGAACTCGGCGGCGTCCAGCACGCTCGCCTCCGCCTGCTGGCCGATGGCGCTCTGCACGCCGACGATGTACGAGCCCACCCCGATCGCCGTCCAGAAGACGAGGAACCAGAGCGCTCGTCCGCGTCCGGTGACGGCGCCGCTCACGGTGCGCTCCCCCGCCGGTCGGCCGTGCGCACGGCCCACAGCGCGAGCGCCGCGGCCGTCGCGACGTTGAGCGAGTCGACCCCGTTCTCCATCGGGATCAGGACCGAGCGCGCGGCGGACGCGAGCGCGCGGCGGCTGAGGCCCTCCCCCTCGGTGCCGAACATCAGCGCGAGACGCTCGGGCAGATGTCCGACGTAGTCCGCCAGATCCTCGGCCTCGTCGCTCAGAGCGAAAGCGCTCAGCTCGTAGCCCTCCTCGCGGAACATCGGCCCGGCCTCGCGCCACTCGGGCAGCCGCGCCCACGGCACCTGCAGCACGGCTCCCATGCTCACCCGCACGGCCCGACGGTACAGCGGATCCGCGCACGCGGGAGACAGCAGCACCGCGTCCGCCCCGAGCGCGGCGACCGAGCGGAAGATCGCGCCGACGTTCGTGTGGTCCGCGAGATCCTCCAGGACGACCACGCGCCGCGACGCGCGGAGCAGTTCGACCGGATCCCGTGGCGCCGGCCGATGCATCGAGGCGAGGGCGCCGCGGTGCATGTGGAATCCCGTCAGCGCGGCGAGCTGCGCCGACTCCCCCACGTACACCGGCACCTCGGGATGGCCCTGCAGCAGCGGCTCGACGCGCGGCAGCCACTCCTCGAGCAGCAGCACGGACCGAGGCCGGTGGCCCGCCCGGATCGCCCGCTCGATCACCTTCGGCGACTCCGCCAGATACAGGCCCTCCTCCGGCTCCCGCACGCGACGCAGGGCGACATCGGTGAGCTGCGTGTAGTCGGCGAGTTCGGGCGCGCTCAGATCGCTGATGCGCGTCGGCCTCACGCGGTCACCCCGCTGCGCTCGGCGGTCACGAGGAACTCCGCGACGAAGGCGACGGCGTCCTCGACGGCCTCGTAGTGCACGAGGTGCCCGATGCCGGGGATGATCCGCAGCCGCGATCCCGGAATGCGGCGCTGGAGTTCGAGCTGCTTCGCGAGCGGCGTGATGTCGTCGCGATCCCCCGCGATCAGGAGCGTCGGACGGGAGAACCCCGATGCGAACTCGGACACCGTGTGCGAGATCGATGCGCGGAACGCCTGCAGCAGCGTCGACGGGTCGGAGAACGTGCTGAAGTAGCTCGCGTGCTGACCATGGATCCACGCGCGGAGCCCGGGATCCCCGGTCTTCGCCATCGCCTCGCTCATGACGCGGACGATGAGCGGATTGCCGAGCAGCCTTCGAGCGGCGCCCTCCGGAAGCAGATCCGCCGCTCGGTAGTACGCGACCGCGAGCCGCGTGAGTGCGGCCTGGGGGCCCTCGAGCGCCGGGGACGAGATCGGGTTGACGAGGATCACCCGGCTCGCGTCGAGCCCGCCGACGAGCGAGGACGCGACGACGAGGGATCCGAAGGAGTGCCCGAGGATCGCGAAGCCCTCCGGCGCGACCTCGGCGGCGAAGGCGCGCAGCCACTCCCCGAAGAGCTCGAGATCGTGCTCGCGCCCCGGGATCGCGGGCGACGCGCCGAACCCGGGCAGATCGGGCACGATCGTGCGCACGCCGGGCAGCGCCTCGGCGATCCCCCGCGCGATCGCATCGAGCCCGTGATGGTCGCCCCGGAGGGCTTCGCGATCCTCGGGCACTCCTTCGGATCCCTCGTC
>JAPSIU010000357.1 GCA_031178565.1 Leucobacter sp.
GCGCCGCGTCCCCGGTGCTCGAGGTGCAGGGCGTGCACAAGCGCTTCGGGGAGCAACCGGTGCTCCGCGGCATCGAGCTGACCGTCCACCGCCACGAGGCCGTCGTGCTCATCGGGGCGTCCGGCTCCGGCAAATCGACGCTGCTGAAGACGATCAACCTGCTCGAGCAGATCGACGACGGGCGGATCCTGCTCACGGGTTCGGACGGCGCGGTCGAGGACATCACCGATCCCCGCGCGAACGCCGATGCGGTGCGGGCGCGGATCGGCGTCGTGTTCCAGCACTACAACCTGTTCCCGCACATGAACGTGATCGACAACGTGACGCTCGCCGCGCGCAAGGTGTTCGGCACCCCGAGGGCCGAAGCCGAGCGCACCGGCCTCGCACTGCTCGAGCGCATCGGGCTCGCGGGCAAGGCGAAGGAGTACCCGGACCGGCTCTCCGGCGGTCAGCAGCAGCGTGTCGCCATCGCCCGGGCCATCGCGACCGATCCCGAGCTCCTCCTGCTCGACGAGATCACGAGCGCGCTCGATCCGCAGCTCGTCGGGGAGGTTCTGGATCTCGTACGGGAGCTCAAGGCGGCCGGCTCGACGATCGTGATGGCGACCCACGAGATGTCGTTCGCGCGCAGGGTCGCGGATCGCGTCGTGTACCTGAAGGACGGTGTGATCGTCGAGTCGGGTCCGCCCGAGCAGATCTTCGAGCGTCCCGAACGCGAGGAGACCAGGGAGTTCTTGCAGCGGCTCCGCGATCCCTTCGAGTGAGGGGCGGATCCCGCGGTTCGTCCCTCGCGCGGGAAGACGGCTGCTCCGGGCGCGCGAGTTTCGGGTATGATTGATCTCTTATGTCTAGAACCGCTGACAACCCTCTCGACACCGCGCAGACGGCGCTCGTCCCACCCGCCGATCACGAGTCCGCGGGCACGATCGACCCCGCGGGGATGCGGGTCATCTGGCTGCTCCTCGCGGCCGCCTTCGTCGCGATCCTCAACGAGACGACGATGGCGATCGCGATCCCGTCGTTGAACCGCACGCTCGGGATCCCGCCCGAGCTCGGCCAGTGGCTCACGAGCGCCTTCATGCTCACGATGGCCGTCGTCATTCCCACGACCGGTTTCCTGCTGCAGCGCTTCACGACGCGGCAGGTGTTCCTGGCCGCGATGACCGCCTTCGTCCTCGGCACCGCGATCTGCCTGGTGGCTCCCGGGTTCCCGGTGCTGCTGGCGGGCCGCGTCGTCCAGGCCGCGGGAACCGGTGTCATGATGCCCCTGCTCATGACGACGATGATGAACGTGGTGCCGCCGCGGTCGCGCGGTCGCATGATGGGTCGAGTCGGCCTCGTCATGAGCCTCGCCCCGGCCATCGGGCCGACGCTCTCCGGCGTCGTCCTCGACAGCCTCGGATGGCGCTGGCTGTTCGGGATCATCCTCCCGATCGCCCTCGGCGCCCTCGTGCTCGGCGCGAAGTGGATGACGAATCTCGGATCGACGACCCGCGCCCCGATCGACGTACTGTCGATCATCCTGTCGGCGTGCGCGTTCGGAGGCATCGTCTACGGCCTCAGCCAGATCGGCGGGCACGGGGGAGCCGGCGGCGGCGGGGCTCTGGTCGGGGGTGTCATCACGGGGGGCGTCGTATTCCTCGCACTGTTCGTGTGGCGTCAGCTCGTGCTGCAGAAGAAGGACGACGCGCTGCTGGATCTGCGCGTGTTCACCTCCCGGAACTATGTCGTGTCGGTCATCATCATGGCCGTCGTCGCTCTGTCGATGTTCGGAACGTTCTCGCTGCTGCCGCTGTACCTGAACAACGTCGCGGGCCTCGAGCTGACGGCGGCCGGCCTCGTGCTGCTCCCCGGCTCGATCCTCATGGGCCTCCTCGGACCCGTCATGGGGCGGATCTACGACGCTCGCGGGCCGAAGACCCTGCTCGTGCCGGGCACGATCCTCATCGCGGCGGCGATGTTCACCTACTCGACCGTGGGCGTGCACACGCCGACGTGGTTCCTCGTGGTCGTGCAGATCGCGATGTCGCTCGGCCTCGCGAGCTCCTTCACGCCGCTGTTCTCGGCGTCGCTCGGATCACTCGACCGCTCGCTCTACTCCCACGGCTCCGCCGCGCTCAACACCCTGCAACAGGTCGGAGGCGCCGCGGGAACCGCTGTGCTGATCTCGATCTACTCGACGTTCCTGCACGCCGGCGAGGCCAGGGGACTGTCCACCGCCGAGGCGGGCGCCCCCGGTGCGCACGCGGCGTTCCTCGTGGCGGCGTGCATCGCCGTCGTGCCGGTCGTGCTGGCCTTCTTCGTGAAGAAGCCGGCGGATCAGGAGAGCGTCCCGGCGGGCCACTGATCCCGCGTTCGGGGGATCAGGTCAGCGCCGTGATCGAGCGGCGGACCGCCTCGGCGAGCTGACGCACCGCCGCCGACGGGCCTCCCGGTCCGGCGGGCGCCGCCAGCAGCAGTTCTCGGGCGAAGCGAGGATCGTCGATGGGGCGCAGGACGACGCCCTCGGGCGGATGGCTGCCGACGAGGCTGGGAACGACGGCGACCGCGAGTCCCGCGGCGATGAGCCCGAGCACGACCGAGTAGTCGTCGGTGCGGATGGCGACGTTGACCTGGTGCCCCTCCGCCTGGAACACCTCGCGCACCAGGTCGTCGAGCGTGTCTCCAGGGGTGGAGCCCATGACCCAGCTGTCGTTCGAGAGGGCCATGAAGGCCTCGCGATCGAAGCTGCTGCGGGCGGCCGCGGGGTGCGAGGCGGGGAGCGCGAGCAGCATCGGGTCGGTGAAGAGGTGCGTCGTGTGCACCTCGGCTCGGAACGGCAGCTGGTATCCGCCGGCGGCGTAGACGAGCGCAGCATCGAGCGTGTGCTGGTTGATGCGCGTGACGAGCGGCGAGAGCTCCTCGAGCGTGGCGTCCAGTTCGATCCCGAGCTCGGAGACGCGGCTCACGATGCCCGGGAGGAGGCGCGCCGCGGCGGTGGGGAAGGTGCCGAACCGCAGCCGGATCCGACCCAGTTGAGCCAGGTCGCGCACGGCGGTGAGTTCGCGAACCGCGAGAACGAGGATAACCAGCCCACCCACAATCACGAGCGCGGGCA
>JAPSIU010000056.1 GCA_031178565.1 Leucobacter sp.
CCCTCTCGGCCGTCATGTACAGCTCGAACAACGAGACGACCATCGGCGTCGTCACCGACGCGGCCTCGAGTCACGACCCGGCGGTCAAGGTCGACGTCGTCACCGGCAGCTCGGGGCCGCTGCTGCAGCGCATCGAGTCGGAGGCGTCGAAGCCCGCGGCCGACGTCTTCTACAGCGCTCCCGCCACGACGCTCGAGGAGTACGCGGAGTTCGTCGAGCCCTACCGCTCGCCCGAGGCCGACGCGATCCCCGAGGAGCTCGTGGATCCCGAGGACCGCTGGACCGCGACCAACGTGCACGTCGTCGCCTTCATGGCGAACACCGACCAGATCGACGGCGGCGAAGCGCCGAAGAGCTGGGCGGATCTGACCGACGCGGCGTGGCAGGGCAAGATCATCGTGGCGGACCCCGCCCAGTCGTCGACCGCGCTCACGGCGCTCTACGGCGCGTACAAGGTACTCGGCGAGGACGAGTTCGCGAAGCTCGCGGCGAACCTCGAGGTGACCGAGAACTCGAGCAACGTCTACCCGGCCGTGGCGCAGGGCGAGTACGCGCTCTCCATCGGCTACGAGTCGAACATCTACCCCTACATCGCGGGCGAGCAGGCCGGCATCGAGATGGTCTACCCCGAGGACGGCACGTTCGTGGAGCAGGACTCGGCGCTCATCGTGAAGGACGGGCCGAACCCCGACGGCGCCAAGGCGCTCATCGACACGATCCTCTCGAAGGAGGCTCAGGAGGAGAACCTCGCCCAGTCGTTCCGCCGCCCGAGCCGCGACGACATCGACGTCACCGAGTTCGTCGACTTCAAGGCGCTCGACGAGCTCGAGGTCGTCGACATCCACGGCGAAGAGGACGCGCAGGGGCGGACCGACTTCCTCGCCCTCTGGGACTCGCTCTAACCGGTCGCCGGCACGGAGGAGCCGGGGCCGGGCGGGCGACCGCCGGGCCCCGCTCCGCTCCTCCGTGCCGTTCCGGAGCCGCGTGTTCCGCGCCATCCGCCGCCACACATCGAAAGGCAGACATGACATTCGCCGAGCACCCGCAGGTCGAGGAGTTCACCGCGTTCATCGAGGAACTCGCCGACGCGGCGCGGGACTTCCTCACCGAGCGGCACGAGGGCAGCCGCTTCGAGACGAAGGAGGATCAGAGCCCGGTCACGGAGTTCGACCGCGGCGTCGAGACGAAGCTGCGCGAGCTCATCCGGGCGCGGTTCCCCGAGCACGGCATCATCGGGGAGGAGTTCCCGCCGGAGGATCCCGACGCCGAGTTCGTGTGGATCATGGACCCGATCGACGGCACCAAGCCGTTCGTCGCGGGGATCCCGGTGTTCACGACGCTCATCGCCCTGTGTCTTCGCGGGCGTCCCGTGATCGGCGTGATCGACGCCTCTGTCTCGCGGGACCGCTGGCTCGGCGTCGAGGGCCGCGCCACGACGCTCAACGGCCGCGAGGTGCGCACGAGCGGGCGGAGGGAACTCGACGGCGCGACGCTCTCGTGGAGCCAGCCGGACAAGGTGCTCGAGAAGCATCGCGGAGGTCTCGAGGCGCTCAACGAGCGGGTCGCGTGGCGGGTGTTCGGGGCCGCGTCGTACGGCTTCGGGCGTATGGCGGCCGGTGCGATCGACGTCTGCGGCTACAGCGGCAGCATCGGCGCCTACGACGTGTGCGCGCTCGTCCCGATCATCGAGGGCGCGGGCGGGCGCATCACCGACGGCTTCGGCGAACCGATCACCACGCGCACGCCGGAGGCCTGCCTGGCCGCCGCGACGCCGGAACTGCTCGCTGAGGCGCTGAGGGTGCTGAACCGGGAGGACGCGGCGGCATGAGCGTCTCCGAGGGGTCGCGCGGGCATCCCTCGCGGATCCTCGGAAACACCCTCGGAAACGCCCTCGGAACCGCACTCGGAATCCTGCTCGGAATCGGACGCGAAGGCGCCCTCGGAGCCGGCCGCGAGCACGCGCTATGGTAGGGGACATGGCCCGGAAACAGCCGCTGCACAGCCAGCTCTACGAGGTGATGGCTGAGCGGATCCGCACCGGCGTCTGGCAGGAGGGGGAGCGCGTTCCGAGCGAGAACACGCTCGTCGACGAGTTCGGCACGTCGCGCGGACCGGTGCGTCAAGCCCTGTCGAGACTGCGAGCCGAGGGACTCATCGTCGGCGGCCGGGGCGCACCCCCGCGCGTGCAGCGCGCGGTGCCGTCGCAGTCCTTCGACACGTACATCTCCTTCACCGAGTGGGCCGAAGAGCTGGGCCGGGTGCCCAGCCAGCGCACGATCGAGGTGGCCCGGCGGCTCGCGGACGAGCGGATCGCCGGCGAGCTCGAGGTGCCCGAGGGCAGCCCCGTCGTCGAGGTCGTGCGGCTGCGCATGCTCGAGGGCGAACCCGTCATGCTGGAGCGGGGCCTGTACGTGTACGAGGCCGGGAAGCACCTCGTCGCGGCCGATCTCGACACCCACAGCATCTACCAGATCCTCCGCGAGCACGGCATCTTCCCGCAGCGGGCCCGCAACGTGATCGACGCGGTGGCGGCGGGTGAGCTCGAGGCGCAGTGGCTCGGCGTTCCGCAGGGCAGTCCGCTCCTGCGGGTGCGGCGCGTGACGCACGATCAGGCCGGAAGCGTGGTCGACTTCGCCGAGAACCGATACTTGCCGGGCAAGGCGACCTTCGCGGTCGAGAACACCCGGCACAACCAGACGCCGCTCACCCGCATCAGCGTGGACGCGGAAGGCGAGCGCTCCGATCGGCGAGCGAGCGACGGGTAGTCTGGCGACGAGGGGCTTGCGACACCGTCAGACGGGAGCGACGCGATGACCGGAAACGCACGGATCGGATTCGAAGGACGCGTGCAGCGGATCGGCGACCGCGTCATCATCAGGTTTCCAGACGAGGCGAGCGCCGAATTGCCGTCGCGGGGGCAGGTGGCGGTCGAGGCCGTGATGAACGGGCGCGGCTTCGAGACCGTCGTCGAGCCGGACGGGCGGAGGGGCCACTGGCTCGACGTCGATGAGCCGCTGCAGCGGAAGCTCGGGCTCGGCGACGGCGACGCAGTGGCGCTCGAGGTCGAGCCCCGCGCGCACTGGCCGGAACCTGAGGTTCCCGACGACCTCCGGGCCGCGCTCGACGAGGCCGCCGACCTCGCCGAGGTGTGGGAGGACATCACGCCGATGGCGCGCTGGGAGTGGGTGCGCTGGATCAGGGCCACCAGGAATCCGCAGACGCGCGAGCGCCGGGTGGAGGTCGCCATCTCCAAGCTGTGCTCGGGGAAGCGCCGGCCGTGCTGCTTCGACCTGTCGTCGTGCACGGATCCCGAACTGTCGAGGAGCGGCAAGCTCGTCGACGGGCTCTGAGGAGGACTGGACTACAGCCGCTACGTGGAGGTGCTCGCCTCCGACGTGCGATACCGCTTCGTGATCGACGCCAGGACCTTCGGCTGACTTCGGTCCCGGGTCCCGCCGCGGGGTCCGCCCGTCACCACGGCATGCCGATGAGGTTCGTCCTGCCGACCTCGAAGCTGCTGAGCGCGCCCTCGGGCGATGCGACGATGAGCTGCCCCTTCTCCGCGATGAACTCGCGGGCGGTGAGGATCGTGGACTCGCCGGCGGCGACGCCCACGCCGACCTCGGATCCGGCCTCGATCGTGTCGATCACCTCGCCGGTGCTGAGCGAGACGCTGCTGATCGCGTGCTCGTCTCTGTTGGCCGAGGTCCGGTGGGCGACGAGGGCGTACCCGGCGTCGGTCCCGGCTGCTCCGTCCGGTCCTCCCACGATGGCGGGGAGGGCGCCCGCCTGCAGCAGCGTCTTGAGGGCCTCGGGCTCCATGTCGGCGAGTTCGCAGGCGAGCGGTTCGGAAGCGCATCGGTCCCGCATGTCGTCGACGGCGAGCGGTCGGACGGAGGATCCGCCGAGTACGATCGCGGGATCGAAGAACGTCGCGTCTCCCAGGCGGCGGCTGATCCCTTCGAGCGCCGCGACGGGATCGATATCGG
The DNA here is from genome assembly GCA_031178565.1 of Leucobacter sp. Taxonomy (GTDB): domain Bacteria; phylum Actinomycetota; class Actinomycetes; order Actinomycetales; family Microbacteriaceae; genus Leucobacter. Next base: position 3,990 of record JAPSIU010000056.1, read on the forward strand.
CGCTGACGATGGACGAGCGGGTCTGCGCGCCGGGCGCCGTCGGCTCGAATCCGAGAGTCGTTCGATCCGGGATCCGCGCCCGGTCCCCGGTCGTCGGGAAGTCGTGAACGGACCGGTGCTCCCCGAGGACCGGTCGCCAGGACGCGGTCGTCTCGGGATCGGCCTCGGACGCGGACGACTCGCCGAGGGGGATCGCGTAGACCGTCCCGGCGGTGTCGATCGCGACCACCGGCTCCCGTTCGGCGTCGTAGTCGTAGGAGCCCATGTTCGCGATGAAGGTGTCCCCGATCCCCTCGATCGCGTCCGGCTCGGCGACCGCGGCGCCGTTCTCGAGAGAGCGGATGTAGAGGCCCTCGTCGGTCGCGACGTAGGCGAGGCCCCCTCCCGCGGCGAGCACGCGCATCTCGCTCACGAGTTTGTCGTTGAGGCGCACATCCCAGGCGGTCTCTCCGGTCCCGTGTCCAGCGCGGCGAGCCGCGACTGGAACATCGGTTGGAACGGGCCGCCGCTCCCGTCGCGGTGGAAGGCCACGACCGCCACCTCCCGGCCGTCGTGTTCGCCGATCGCCGGGAAGGCCGAGGTCTCGACGCTGCCGCCGGAGCCGAGCAGCGCAGGGAGGCCGATGGCCAGCGCGCCGACCAGGGCGACGGTGCCGATGACGATCACCGCGGCGCGTCCGCGGGAGCGCGCGCTCGCCGATTGCGGTGGGGCGGCCGATTTCGCCGGCGGGGACGGTTGCGCTGCCGGTGACTGCGGGTTCGCCATGATCGGCTCCTCTCCGTGCTTCATCTTGTCGTGTATGCGCGTGTCGCGCCAGGCGCGGGTCGGAGTTCCCCGCGCGGTGTGCGAGGATCCCGGATCGGAGTTCCGTTCCGAGTCACGGAGAATCGCGCGGCGGGAGCTCGATCTCGCGTAGCGGATCGCCTCCGTCGATGAAGAGTCGGGCTTCGGGGGTGAGCGCAGCTGCGATGCGGCGTCGCGCGAGCTCCCCGGCGCTCGGGTGCCGGCCGTCCAGAGCGCCGACGCGCACGGCGAACGCGAGGTCGAAGGGCTCCTCGCCGGGGAGCAGTTCGAAGTCCTCGGCCGACGCCTGACGCACCTCGAGCCGTCCCGCCTCGATCGCGTCGGCGGCGTTCTGCCGGGTGAGGGCGACGCCCTTCGCGGAGCGGTCGATCACGAGGATGAGACCGTCGCCGATCCGTTCGGCCACGACTCTCGCCGCGGCGCCGGGAGCTCCGCCGATCTCCAGCACCCGCATCCCGGGTCTGAGGGGGAGCGCGTCGACGATCGCGGCGAGGCGCGGGGACAGCGCGCTCACGATGCTGCTTCCCCGGACCGATGCGCCTCCTCGCGTCCGGGCTGTGTTGGGTGGGTTGTCAGCCTCGTCGTGCCTCTTGGCGCTGTCATGCCGGCAAATTCTCTTGGTTCTGCGGTGCCTGCAAGTTCCTTCGGCTCCGTCATGACGCCTCCGTCCGGTACTCCTGTGGTGATCTCCTGCTGCTCTCGAAGCGCTCCCAGCTGTCCTCGGCGTGCTCTCGCGGTTCTCTCACCGCTGCACCCAGTCTCGCTCAGCGCCTCGCAGCGCGGACAGTGCATCTTGATGCACTCGAGAGTGCATCGGCTAATCTCGGATCATGGAGCGTGGATTCCGCCAGGTCGATGTGTTCGGCGAGGATGCGTGCACCGGCAACCCGGTCGCCGTGATCCTCGATGCAGAGGGGCTCGATGACGAGACGATGCGGAGGATCTCGGTGTGGTCGAACCTCTCGGAGTGCACGTTCGTGCTGCCTCCGACGGATCCGGGCGCGGACTATCGGGTGCGGATCTTCTCGTTGAACACCGAGTTGCCGTTCGCCGGGCATCCGACGCTCGGAACGGCACGAGCCTGGTTGGACGCGGGTGGTGTTCCGGCGATCCCGGGCACGGTGGTGCAGGAGTGCGGCGCCGGCAGGGTGCCCGTGCGCATCGACCGAGATCGGCTCGCCTTCCGCGCACCGCCGCGATCGCGGACCGGCGCAGTGGACCCCGAGACGATCACCGCGCTCGTCGAGATCCTCGGGATCGCGCGCGAGCGGGTGGTGGACGCCGAGTGGCTCGACAACGGCCCGGGCTGGGTCGGCCTTCTCCTCGACGACGCGCGCGCCGTTCTCGACCTGCGGCCGGACGCATCGAAGCATCCGGGTCGCTGGGACATCGGGGTGATCGGCGCACACGACGCGGGCTCTGACGCCGCGTTCGAACTGCGGGCCTTCTTCACCGAGGGGCAGGGGCCGCTGCGCGAGGATCCCGTGACGGGAAGCTTGAACGCGGCGGCCGCGGAGTGGCTGATCGAGAGCGGGCAAGCCCGTGCGCCGTACGTCGCCGCCCAGGGCACCGCGATGGGTCGGCGGGGGCGCGTCTACATCAGCAGCGACTCCGAGGGGCTGTGGGTCGGAGGGCGGGCCGAAGTCGTGCTCTCCGGGATCGCCGCGCTGTGATGAGTGCCGCTGCGATGAGCCGCGCTGCGATGAGCGTCGCGATCCCGCCGGGAGCGGGATCGACCATTCGAAACGACTATCCGAAGGGGTGCGCATGAGCGACTCGATCACGGTGGATCGCGGGGGCCTCGAGCTGCTGGCCGAGGCGCGGCCGCTCTGGGAAGCCCTGTACGACCGGCACCTGGAGTACGGCGTCGCCGGGCTCGCGACGATCGGCCGCGAGCTCAGCTGGCCACTGCGCCTCGCCCGATATCGGCGCATCTTCGTGGAGCACCCCCGCGCGGTCGTGTTCCTGGCGCGGCTCGAAGGCGCGCCCGTCGGTTACGCCCTCGGCCACGACGAGGAGCACGAGGGAGAACAGGGGTCGTGCTGGAGACTCTGAGCCTGCTCCCCGCTGCCCGGGGCCGCGGGTTGGGAACGCGCCTTGTCGAGCTGCTCGACGAGGACGCCAGGCGGTACGGAGCGACGCGCGGCATCGTGGACGTGGTCACCGGCAACACCCCTGCGCTCGGCTTCTATGCGAACGCGGGGTTCGAGCCGTACTCGGAGACGTGGATCCGATCGGAGGATCCCGGGCCCAGGCTCGAGGTGCCGGGGCGGCTCGAGAGCGGGCCTCCGGCTGGCATCGCCGGCCGCGCAGCCCGGCTCGGGCTCGAATTCGACATCGCGCCCGGTCCGGATGACACCTGGGTGACGTCCGAGCGCATGGCGGACCTGGGCCTGCTCGATGCGCGGGAAGCGGACGCGGGGTCCGGATCCGGGCCCGGATCCGGACCCGGTGTGCCGCTCGGGCGGGGTGCACAGGGCTCCCAGGGTGAGGCCGCACGGCCGGATCTCGCTGCACTCCGTGATCTCGTCACGGATCTCGAAGCCTCAGGGCTCTGGTCGATCCAGGTGACGATCCCCGCCGCCCCGGAATCCGGGCCGTGGCGCGAGGCGCTCGCGTCACTCGGATTCCGGTCCGCGATGGAGCGGTTCACCCGGCCTCTGTAATGGCCGGTCGGTGCCGTGTCGGAGGTCCGGGATACGCTGGGCCGCGACCTCAGCGCACCCCGGATTTCGTTGAAATCATGCCGATTTTGCCGCTCGAACACTAGAACATATCTTCGAATCATGGGATAATCTATGCATGGACACAGCGCCCCGCATCGACACGGATCCCCGGTTCTCCGGGGACGCGTCTGCGCGTGAGGGTGACGAGTCGTTCGAGTCGGCCTTCGCTGCTCTGACCGAGCGGCTCGATGATCTTCTACCCGTTTCGAGCGTCCTCCGACTTGACGATGACGATGTGGTCTCGGCGGTCGCCGCGCTCGAAGCCCACGTTCGGAAGGTCGAAGCGCTGCAGCTGGCGCTCGCCGCCGAGGTGGAGGACCGCAGTGCCGGTCGAGCCGCGGCGGATTCCCTCAGCAGGGCTCGTGGGTGCCGCGATGGCGTCGAGCTGCTGCAGCGCCTCACCCGCTGCTCGGCCCGAACCCTTCGGCAGCGAATGCGGATGGGCGCCCTGCTCCGCCCACGGATCGCGTTCAGCGGAGAGCCGCTTCCGCTCCGATTCCCGACGATTGCGGAGGCGCTCTCTCGCGGTCGGCTCGCAGCGGAGTCTGCCGAGCTGGTGGCCCGTATGCTGGATCAGCTGCCGCCCTCGGCGGACGAGGAGAGGATCGTCGTCGCCGAACGGTGCCTGGTCGAAGCCGCCTGCGGGAGAAGGTTTGCTCCGGGTGAGGGTGAGGCGGTTGGCGCGGGTGAACCCGGTGGGGTCGGCATGCCCGATGATGAGGGCGGTACGGGCGGTTCCGACGAGGTCGGGTTCCCCATGCACGTGGACGGCATCCGGGTGATGTGCAGGGTGTGGAAGCAGTTCCTCGATCCCGACGGCACACTTCCCGACGAGGAGGCCGCCTTTCTGAAGCGCGGATTCCGGTTCGGGGCGGAGAAGAACGGGCTCGTACCCGTCAGCGGGGCACTCACCGCTGAGGTCGCGGCACTACTGGCTCGCCTGTTCGACTCGATCAACTCTCCTCGAACGAGCACGAATGCGGACCCCCGCGTCGGCCGCGGCATCGCCCGCCGCGACGGGGATGGCGAAGGGGACGGGGACGTCGAGGGCGTCCGCGACGGGGGCACAGGGACCGATGCTGGTGCCGGTGCCGGTGCCGGTGCCGGTGCCGGTGCTGGTGCTGGTGCTGGTGCTCGGGCTGTGGGCGCGGTTGCTTCCGGCGTTGGCAGGATCGGCGGTGTCCGATTCCATCCCGTGCCCGAGGGCGACTCGAGGTGCGTCGACGTCGCTGAGGCCGTCGGCGCGGTTGACGTCGCTGATGTCGCTGAGTCCGCTGACGGCGCTGACGGCGCTGACGCCGCTGACGCCGCTGGCGCCGCTGCCGGCACCGATGCGATCGCGGCCGTCGCTCATGACGATCGGACCTCCGACCAGAAGCGGCACGACGCGCTCGCGATTTTCCTCCAGACGGTCGCCCGTCACCCGGACACGCCCCTGCTCGGCGGGGCGCCCGTGACGGTGCTGCTGCAGGTTGCTGAAGAGGATCTCGGGGTTTCTGCGGAGAAGCCCGCGGCTCGCGGCGCGACCGCGAGCCCGTCGGGCGGCGCGTGGATGCACGGATACGACGGGACGCTCGCCCCGGCGTCGATGCGGGCCGTGCATCACGCCGCCTGCGCGGGTGCGACGCAGCGGATCGCTCGGAACAGGGAGGGTCGCATCACGGGGATCAGCACTCCGCAGCGGGTCTTCAACGCGCACCAGCGTCGCGCGATCACACTTCGTGACGGCGGGTGCGTGATCCCGGGATGCACGACCCCGGCGACATGGTGCGAGATCCATCACGTGACGGAATACGCGGACGGTGGCAAGACCCGGACAGACAACGGGGTGATGCTCTGCTGGTTCCACCATCGAAACCTCGAACCGTCGGGGTGGCAGATACGGATGAACGGCGGCATCCCCGAGGTGCAGGCCCCGACATGGCTCGATCCGGCGCGCAGGTGGTATCGACCCCGGCCGCCGAACCTGCCGCCGCCGAACCTGCCGCCGCCGAACCTGCCGCCGGAAAGTATGCTCGGTGATCCCGCGGTCACGATCCCGCGGACCCGTCAAGCGGCCTGAGTCTGACCCTGAGTCGGGGGCGTCTGTGCCCGCGTTCTCGCTGCCGGGATCTGCGGTTTCGAGTCTGCGACGAGTCCGCGAGAACACCGTCACGAGATCGCGGATCGGAGACCCGGACTTGACACGAGCCTCGTTGTGGATGACTATCGTTGATAAACCAAATGATTTGGATTAACAACCAATTCGGTTCTCGCACCGCGACTCAACGAGGAATCAGGTCACCCATGAACCCCACTCCAGCGACTCCCGAGCTCAAGTTCGCCTTCACCATCGTCGCCGAGGTCGATCCCGGGCTTCCGATCGAGCGCCGCGGTGACGAATCGCTCGAGATCATCCCGATCACCGGTGGAACCGTGCGCGGGGCGGTCAACGGCGAGGTGCAGCGAGGCGGCGCAGACTGGTGCCTGTTCCGCAACGACGGAGCCCTCAACGTCGAAGCGCGCTACTGGGTGCGGACGGACGAGGGAGACATCATCGACGTCGTCAACGTGGGTCGGATCTCCCCGGAGGCCCCCGAGGGCGCGGCGCACGGGCTCTTCATGTCGACTCCGCAGTTCCGCACCACGGCCCCGGCGCTGCAGTGGCTGACACAGCGAGTCTTCGTCGGCCGTGCTCACGCATTCGGCACGCACACCACCATCGATGTCTTCGAGGTCGTGTCCTAGCAACCGTTCGACGCGGTCCCGCGTGGACGGACCGTACCCGCCAGCAACCAGTTCAGCTCGACGACGAGAGGACACAGCATGAAACGATCGATCATCCGAGGAGGGGCCGTCGCGGCCGCCGCAGTACTCGCGCTGAGTGCGTGCACCGGCGGGGGCGGGGGCGGATCCAGCGCTGGCGCCGAGTTCACTCCGACGGACACCATCCGCGCGACACTCGACATCCCGGCGACGTTCAATCCGATGCTCGGGCTCTCGCTGCCCGACTTCGTGCTCGCCAGGCAGAGCTTCGACACGCTCGTGCGCAAGGACGAGGGCGTGCTCGTTCCGGGACTCGCCTCGAGCTGGGAGTCGACGGCCGACAGTGCGACCTTCACGCTGCGCGACGGGGCGACGTGCTCGGACGGCACGCCGATCACCGCGACCGTCGTGAAGAACTCCCTGGACGCGCTGGCCGCGAGCCAGGGATCGATCGTTCCGCAGACCTTCGGCGACCAGATTCCCGTGGTCACCGCGGACGACGCGTCGGGTACGGTCGGCATCGCTCTGACAGAGCCGTGGCCGTACCTGGTGCAGGCGCTGTCGACGTCGAGCACCGGCATCGTGTGCCCGGCGGGGCTCGCGGATCCCGAGGGTCTGGCCGCGGGTCACGTCGAGGGCGCGGAGTCGGGCCCGTACATCCAGACTTCGGCCGAGCCCGGCGTCCGCTACACCTACGAGCTGCGCGACGACTACGAGCTCTGGCCCGAGTGGGAGACCGACGTCGCGGGCGAGCCGGCGAAGAATCTCGAGTTCGTGATCTCGCCCGACACGTCGGCCACGACCAACCTCGTGCTCGACGGGCAGCTCGACATCGCGAAGATCATGCCCGAATCGATGAGCCGGTTCGAGGGTCAGGACGCCTACGAGGTGACACCGTTCCTGTTCAGCGACTTCTCGCTCATCTTCAACGAGCGGGAGGGGAGCCCCTTCGTCGATCAGGATCTTCGCACGGCGGTCGCGCAGCTCATCGATCGCGAGGAGTTCGGCAGCACCACGATGCAGGGGACCGGTGAGATCGCCACGACACTCGCGTCGTCGCGGACGGAGTGCGTGACGGCGGACGATTCGGCCCTGATCCCGGAGGACCAGGCGGCAGCGGCGAAGGCGCTCGACGGAGTGAAGATCCGCCTGGTCGCCCCGCAGATCGTCGGTACGAACGGCGCGGGCAACACGTACCTGCAGGAGATCCTCCGCGCGGCCGGAGCCGAGGTCGAACTCGACAACGTCGACGTGGGCACCTGGATCTCCACCGTGCTCACCGAGCCGGGGGCGTGGGATCTCACGGTCTACGCGGACCTCAACTTCGTGGGCTCGCTCTCGAGTCCGATCAAGAACTTCATCGGAGCCGGGATACTCGAGGGCGGCGGCAACGTCGCCGGTGCTGAAGCTCCCGAGGTCGAGCGGCTCTTCGGCGAGGCGCTGACCGCGGAGGACGAGGCGGCGCGGTGCGATCTGCTGAACGAGGCCGCGAACACGCTCATCGCGGACGCCCACGCCGTGCCGCTCATCACCGACTCCTTCATCTACGCGCAGCGTCCGGGATTCCGGGTGTCGATGCTCGGCGGATCCCTCGACGACCACATCTTCCGGATCGTGGGTGAGTAGCATGATCGCACCGACCAGCTCCGCACTCGAGATCGCCGCGGCGATCCGCTCCGGCGAGGTGAGCCCCGTCGAGGTCGCCGAGATGTACTTCGAGCAGATCGATGCGCGCAACGACGAGGTCAACGCCATCGTGTGGATCGATCGCGAGGACACGCTGCGCCGCGCCCGGGAGTCGGAGGCGCGCCTCCGGGCGGGCGACACCGCGCGCCCCTTCGAGGGCGTTCCGATCCCCGTCA
>JAPSIU010000358.1 GCA_031178565.1 Leucobacter sp.
TAGACCTCGGGCCGCTCCGCCGGGGTGCCGCCCGTTCTCAACAAGCCGCGCGGCGTCGTCTCGACCATGAGCGATGAGCAGGGTCGACCCGATCTGCGCGAGTTCACCGGAGCGGTGGACGAGCGGCTCTACAACGTCGGCCGACTCGACACGGACACGAGCGGTCTCCTCATCCTCACGAACGACGGAGAGCTGGCCCACAAGCTCGCCCACCCGAGCTTCGGCGTGCAGAAGACCTACATCGCGAAGGTGCGCGGTCGTGTGACGGCCGCCGTGATCCAGCGCCTCAAGAACGGCGTGGAGCTGAGCGACGGGCCGGTGCACGCCGACCGCGCCAAGCTGCTGCCCGGCGGATCGGGCGCCGCGCACTCCCTCGTCGAGGTGACGCTCCACTCCGGGCGCAACCGGATCGTGCGCCGCATGCTCGCCGAGGTCGGTCACCCGGTGGAGGAGCTCGTGCGTCGCCAGTTCGGCCCGCTGCACCTCGGCTCGCTGCGCGTGGGGGAGATGCGCGAACTCTCCGCCGCGGAGCGCGGTGCCCTGCTCTCGGCGGCCGAGGACGGAGCGGAGGGTATCGACGGCGTCGACGGCAACTCGGAAGGCGCGAACCGCGCGGGATCCGCCGCGAAACCCGGGAAACCCGGGAAATCCGGGGGACGCGACCAGCGCGGCGCCCGCGGCCCGATCACGGCGGGCAGGCCCGGCGACGGCAAGGGCGCCCGGGGCATGCGCGGGATCGCGGCCAAGGGGAACCCGCACGGTCGCCGGGACGGCAAGAAGAAGGACGGTCGATGAACGCGGACAGCGGCTTCCCGGTGGAGGAGCGGAGCAACGGCGCGCTCGCCGCACGCACCCACGGTCCCGTGCACGTCATCGGGGCCGGCCTCCTCGGCGCGAGCATCGGGCTCGGCCTCCGCGAACGCGGCGTCGAGGTGACGCTCGAGGATCTCTCCCCGACGACGGTGGCGCTCGCGGCTGACTACGGGGCCGGCCGCGTCCGCGCGGCGGACGATCCCGATCCGGCGCTTGTGATCGTGGCCACGCCGCCCGACGTCACCGCGGACGTCGTCGAGCGAGCTCTGACGAGGTACCCGGGCGCGGTCGTCACCGACGTCGCGAGCGTCAAGCTCGCCCCCTTCACGGAGCTCACCCGCCGCGGGGTCGACCTCACCAACTACGTCGGATCCCACCCGATGGCCGGGCGCGAGCGGGGCGGGGCGATCATGGCGCGCGCCGACCTCTTCGTCGGGCGCCCGTGGGTCGTGTGCCGGGATCACGAGACGCCCGCGGCGGCCCTCGCACTGGTCGAGGCCGTCGCGCTCGATCTCGGCGCCGTGCTCATCGAGATGACGCCGCAGGAGCACGATCGCTCGGTCGGCCTCGTCTCGCACCTGCCGCAGGTCGTGTCGAGCCTGCTCGCCGCGCGACTCGTTCCCGCGACGGAGCAGGCCATCGGCCTCGCGGGCGGTGGACTGCGGGACACGACGCGCATCGCCTCGAGCGACCCCGAGCTGTGGGTGCAGATCCTCGGGGCCAATCGCGAGTCCGTCGTCGAGCTGCTCGACGCGTTCACGGGCGACCTCGTGGCTTTCGCCGACGCGCTCCGGGATCCGGGGCAGCCGGGGGCGAGGCGCCGGATCGCCGACTTGCTCTCGGCGGGCAACAGCGGGGTGGCGAGGATCCCGGGCAAGCACGGCTCCTCGGAGCGCTTCACCTCGATCACGGTGCTCATCGACGATACGCCGGGAGAGCTCGGCCGGCTCCTCACCGAACTCGGAGAACTGGGCATTAACATGGAAGACCTGCGGCTCGAGCATTCCCCGGGCGCGCAAATCGGCTTTGCGGAGATCGCGGTGCTGCCCGAGGTGGCGGAGCGCGCGGTCGCCGATCTCGTGGAACGCGGATGGAGGACGCTGTGAGTGATGCTGTTGCGACCCCGGCGGCCCCGATCCTCGTCGCGATCGACGGGCCGGCGGGCAGCGGGAAGTCGAGTGTCTCGCGTGAGGCCGCGAAGCGCCTCGGTTTCGGGATCCTCGACACCGGAGCCGCGTACCGCGCACTCGCGTGGGCCGCGCTCGAGTCGGGGATCGACCTCGACTCCGAGGCAGCCGTCCTCGCGCTGCTCGAGGGGTGGCGCTACGAGATCACCCTGCGCGGCGAGCAGCGGGTGACGGTCGCGCTGCCCGATGCCCCGGCGCCGACCGATGTGACCTCGGCGATCCGGGATCACACCGTCAGCGGCCAGGTGAGCCGGGTCTCGAAGCACCGCACCGTCCGCGAGCTGTTGAACGCGATGTTCCGGCGGATCGTCGCGGAGTCCGGACTGCCGGGTGTCGTGATCGAGGGCCGCGACATCACGACCGTCGTGGCGCCCGACGCGCCCGTGCGGATCCTGATGACGGCCTCGCCGGAGGTGCGCGCGGAGCGACGCGCGGGCGAGCTGCCGGGTCTGAGCCATGAGCGGGTGCTGGCCGATATCGTGGCGCGCGACTCGAAGGACGCGCTCGTCGTGGACTTCATGAACCCCGCCCCGGGGGTGACGCTCGTGGATACGAGCGAACTGGATTTCGAGCAGTCGGTGCAGGCTGTGGTCGATGTGGTGCAGGCGGCGCAGAGCGCTGCCGCGGAAGAGAGCATGTGATGAGCGCAGACAACAACGAGCCCGAGGTGTTCGACGCCGCGAGCGTGGACCCCGATGAAGTGATCACGGGCGAGGACTTCGCCGAGGGTGTGACCGAGGAGGAGCGCCTGCGTGCCATGCGTTCGAACCTCGAGGCCTTCGAGCTCGAGGACGAGGATCTCGCGATCATCGGCGACGACGGCGAGTTCCTCGGGTTCTCGGAGCCCGAGGCCGAGGCGCTGCCTGTGGTCGCGATCGTGGGCCGGCCGAACGTCGGCAAGTCCGCGCTCGTCAACCGGATCCTCGGACGCCGCGAGGCCGTCGTCGAGGACGTGCCGGGGGTGACGCGCGACCGGGTCAGCTACCACGCCGAGTGGGGCGGCACCCGATCGCGACCACAGGCAGCGCCTCGGCCTCGGCGGTAGCCGACGTCGTTGATCTTGCACGCAGGACGGGCTATTCACGCTTTCCTC
>JAPSIU010000057.1 GCA_031178565.1 Leucobacter sp.
CGCGGGGCCGACGATCCGGCCGGCCCCGCGGAGTTCGGAGGTCATGTGGACAGGGTAGATCGCACCCCCGACATCGCACCAGGGGTCGCGCCGATTCGGCGTCCTCCGGTTCAGCGTCCTCCGGTTCAGCGTCCTCCGACTCGGCGTCCTCCGATTCAGCCGTCTCGCTGCACGAGCGCGACGAACATCGCGTCCGTGCCGTGCCGGTGCGGCCACAGCTGCGCGCTGAGCGCGTCGCCCGCGAGGTCGAGCGGTTCCCGCGCGACCTCGCGCAGCACCTCGCGGACATCGAGTTCCGTGAGTTCCGGATGTCGTTTCAACAACCGGTCCACCGTCACGCGGGTCTCCGCCAGGTGCGGCGAGCAGGTGACGTAGGCGAGGAGCCAGGTGCCTCGCGGCGGAGTCGATCAGCTGCCCCTGCAACGCAGTCAGCTCGGGAAGGTCGCTCGGGCGTTTGCGCCAGCGGGCTTCGGGACGGCGCCGCAGCGCGCCGAGGCCCGAGCACGGGGCGTCCACGAGGATCCGGTCGTAGGCCGCGCCGTCGACCCCGTACGCGTCGGCGTCGCGGCCGTCGTGGGTCACGATCTCCACGGCGTCGCCGACCGCGGACACGGAGCTTCTCACGAGCTCGGCGCGGTGCCGCGACACCTCGTTGGCCCGCACCGTCGCCCCTCCGATGAGCGCCTCCGCCCCGAGCACGGCGGTCTTCCCCCCGGGGCCCGCGCACAGATCGAGCCATCGCTCACCGGATCGCACGGGACGGACCCGGGTCAGCGCGAGGGCCGCGAGCTGGGATCCCTGGTCCTGCACCCGCGCGGAACCGCGCGGAACCCCGAGCGCCTCGATCGCGCGCACGGGGTCTCCGCCGGAGAGTCGGAGCCCGATCGGCGAGGGACCGTCGGCCACGATACCGGCCTCGGCGCCGCGGTCCTCCGCAACGGCGGGATCGATCCCGATTGCCGGCAGCAGGGCGAGACTCACTCGCGGCGATACGTTGTCGGCTTCCAGCAGTGCGGCGAGTTCGTGCTCGCGCCCCTCCGCGCGCAACGCGTCCCGCAGTGCGCGGAGCACCCAGGACGGATGCGAACTGCGCGCGGCGAGCGCCTCGTCGGGATTCGCCGCCTCGGCCTCGATCCTGGCGTCCCACTCCTCGTCCGTCGATCGGCCGATCGTTCGCAGCACCCCGTTCACGAAGCCGGCGGCGGCCTGATTCGCGACTCGACGCTGGAGCTCGACGCTCTCGTTCACCGCGGCGTGCGCCGCCGTGCGCATGCCGAGCAGCTGGTGCACACCGAGCCGCAGCACATTTCTCGTGCGCGGGTCGACGCTCGAGATGTCCCGATCCGCGGCGAGCTCGATGATGCGGTCGTCCCGGCCCCTGCCGCGCAGTGCTCCCGCCGCGAGCTCGGTCGCGAGCCCGGCGTCCCGGCTGTCGAGGCCCGCCTCCCGGATCCGAGCCGGCAGCGCGAGGTTGGCGTAGGCGTCGCGCTCCTCCACGTCGCGGAGCACATCGTAGGCGACGAGTCTCGCGGGAGAGATCGGTCCGCTCCGTCGAGCGTCCCGGCCGCCGCGGCGCTCGCGTTCCCCACGGCCATTCCGGGCCATCGCACCTTCCTGGCCCATCGCACCACCCCGGTTCATCGCACCACCGCTTCCCCGCCGCGGCCCCGCAGCCACGCCGATCCGTCCATCGCCGATTTCCCCGCGGGCTGCACGCGGACGAGCTCGAGCGCGCCGTCGGGCAGTTGCAGGAGCGCGGACCCTCCGAGCATCCGAACGGCGCCCGGCGCCCGGCTCGAGTCGTCGGCGGACTCCGCGTCGGACAGGACGCCGGGATCGGCCGCGCGCAGCTCGTGCAGCTTGAGCGGCTGATCCTCGTGCATCACGAACGCTCCGGGTTCGGGTGTGACCCCCGCCCAGTGCGCGAGGACGCGTGACACCGGCTGGGAGAGGTCGAGCCGCCCGTCCTCGCGGGAGAGCTTGTGCGCGTACGTGGCCACGCCCTCCTGCGCCTCGCCCATCAGCGAGCCGTCGGCGAGTCCGTCGACGGCTCGGAGGAGCGCGTCCGTGCCGAACTCGGCGAGCGCGGCGAGCGCGCGACCTGCCGGGGTCCCGGGCGGGAAGTCCCTCGCGGCTCGCGTCAGCACCTCTCCCGCGTCGAGCGCCTCGACCAGCCGGAACACGCTGACGCCGAGGCGCTGCTCGCCCGCCTGGAGCGCGCGCTGCACGGGGGCGGCTCCGCGCCAGCGCGGCAGATCCGAGAAGTGCAGGTTGATCCAGCCCTTCGCAGGAAGGCTCAGCAGCGGCTCCCGCAGCAGCCCCCCGTATGCCACGATCACACCGAGTTCGGCATCGCGATCCCGCACCCACTCCTCCGCCACCCCGTCCAGACGATTCGCCTTCAGCAGCGGGATCCCGTGCTCCTCGGCGACGGAGGCGACCGGCGACGCGGTGAGCACGCGTCTGCGTCCCCGCGGCGCATCCTCGCGGGTGATGACCCCGACGACGTCGTGTCCCGCAGCGACGACGGCGCGCAGGCTCGGCACGGCGAACTCGGGTGTTCCGGCAAAGACGATCCGCATCCCCCCATTCTCGCACCCGCAGGGGATCCCGCCGACCGCTCCCGAGCGGGCCGCCCGGGAGACCCTAGCCGTCGAAGACCCCCCGATCGTCGAAGCGGAGACGCAGCGCCTCCGGACGCGCCCGGCCCGGCGCCCGCCCCCTGGTGCGGGAGGAGGATCCTGCGGCGTCCGCCACGAGCGCGCCGCGGAGCCGCTTCGCGACCTCGACGCCCTGCCCGTACTCGAATCGGACGATCGCTCGCACGAGGCCGGGAGGGGTCTTCGCGGCCCCGCCCGCCGGCAGCGGGGTCGGGCCGAGATGGTCGACTCCGGGGAGGCCCTCGATCGTCCGCAGCGCGCGGTCGACCTCGTCGGGGCCGCCGCTCACGCTCGCGACGCGGACCGCGGGCGGGTAGCGCAGGGCATGGCGATCCCGCAGCTCTCCGCGCAGCCACTCCTCCTCGCGCCCGGTGACGAAGGCGTGCACCACGGGCCCCCCTCCCGAAGCCATGAGGCAGCGCCCGTCGGGCGCGGCGAGGGCCGCCGCGTTCTCCCACCACCGCAGGCAGTCCTCGCTCGCTCGCAGCGTCTCGAGGCCGAGCAGGCGCTCGGCGTCGAGCAGGACCACGGCGCGATAGCCGCCGGCCGCGATGGGCTCCGCTCCGCGCGTCGCCACGACGAGCGCCGACCTCGCGTCGACGCGCTCACGCGGATGCTCGCCGTCGCTGAGCAGCACACGGCTGCCCTCGAACTGTCGCTCGAACTGCTCCACCGTGCGCCCGGATCCCATACCCCGCTCCTCGAGGCGCTGGCCGTCGCACGTGCCGCATCGCCACTCGCCCGCGTACTCGCCGCACCAGCGGCAGGATGCGCGACCGATCACGCGGAACCCGATCGGCCCCCCGCACGCGCGGCAGCGGGCGAGATCTCCGCAGTCGCCGCAGACCGCGATCGGCGCGTACCCGGGTGTCGCGACCTGGACGAGCACGGGCCCGCGCCGCAGCCCCTCGCGGATCGTGCGCGCGGCGAACTCCGGGACCCGGCCCGCGAACGCGTCCGGCGCCAGCGCCGCGTCGGCGTGCACGATCCGGGTGCGGCGCGGCGGGTTCTGCTGAGCCCGCACGTACCCGAGGTCCGCGAGCCTCTGCACCTCCGCGCTGCGCGCGTGCGCCGCGAACAGCAGGCCGATCCGATCGATCCGATCGTCGGGCGCGCTCGCGGGTTCCTGTTCGCCCGCTTCATCGCGTTCGCCCGCGGACCCGAGCGCGGCCCGCACGAGGGCGGCATCTCGCGCGTGCGCATACGGGGAGAGCGGCTCGGCGAGCACGGGGTCGCCGTCGTCCCACACGAGGATGGCGCCCAGCCTGTGCGCCGGTGCGTACACGGCGGATCGGTTGCCGAGGATGATCCGCGGCCGCTCGTCGAGCGCTCGCAGGAACCCCGCGTATCGCTCCGCGTTCGACTGGCGCGAGTCGACGCGGACGAGTTCGGCGGCGCCGAGCGCCGTGAGGGCGTCGCGGAGCTGGTCGAGATCGCGATAGTCGGGAGCGACGAGGATCACGCTGCGGTCGCGGGCGTGAACCGAGAGCGCGACGCGGGCGAGCTGAGCCGCCCAGCCGCCGACCCACTCCCCCGTGTGCAGACGCTCCGGTCCGTGCGACGCGGTGTGCGCGAGCCGCGCGCCGGCGACCAGCTCGCCCGCGATCTCCCACTCGGAAGACGCCTCCGCCGACATGGCGTCCGCTAGCGAGCGCCGCTCCCGGTCCTCGCGCTCCTCGTTCTCGCGCCCGTCTGCCGCGGCGGCGAGATGCTGCTTCTCCACGCGGACCTGACGGGTGGGGATCGCGAGCCGGAGGATGTCTCCCGCGGATCCGCCGGCCCGGTCCGCGACGGCGCGGGCGAGTCGGTACACCTCCGGCGTCAGTACGGGGATCGGAGTGACGATGTCGGCGATCGGCGAGAGCTCGCCGCCGAACGTGCTCCGTTCGGCGAACTCGACGACGTAGCCGAAGCTCTTGCGATCCCGCGACCGGAACGGCACGCGCACGCGCTGCCCGACCCGGAGCGATCCCGCGAGGTCCGCGGGCACGGCGTAGTCGAAGAGGTGATCGAGCTGCGGCAGCGACGAGTCGAGGAGCACGCGCGCGACGGGGCCCGCGACCTCGGTGGTCTTCTCCTCGTCCGCCGAGCCCGCCTCCGGCCCGGACGTCGCGCCGACCTCGGGACCGCCCATGCCCGTCAGGCCCCGGCGGCGGCCCGCAGCTCGGCGAGGCGCGGCGTGGCCTCCCACGCGAACTCCGGCAGCTCGCGCCCGAAGTGCCCGTAGGCGCTGGTCTTCGCGTAGATCGGACGCAGCAGGGCGAGGTCTCGGATGATCGCGAGCGGGCGCAGGTCGAAGACCTCCCGCACGGCGGCCTCGATGCGCTCGCGCGGAACCGATTCGGTGCCGAACGTCTCCACGTACAGTCCTACGGGGTGGGCCCGGCCGATGGCGTACGCGACCTGGAGTTCAGCGCGCTTCGCGAGGCCGGCTCGCACCACGTGCTTCGCGACCCAGCGCATCGCGTAGGCGGCGGAGCGGTCGACCTTCGACGGATCCTTGCCGCTGAAGGCGCCGCCCCCGTGCCGGCTCGATCCGCCGTAGGTGTCGATGATGATCTTGCGCCCCGTGAGGCCGGCGTCGCCCATCGGACCGCCGATCACGAAGGGCCCGGCCGGGTTGATGAAGAACTCGGCGTCGCGGCTCGCGAGATCCACGCGGTCGAGCACCGGGCGGATCACCTCGTTCGCCACCGCGTCCCGCAGCGCCTCCTGCGAGATGTCGGCGTGGTGCTGCGTGGAGACCACCACCGCCTCGATCGTCGCCGCGCGGTCTCCGTCGTAGCCGATCGTGACCTGGGTCTTACCGTCCGGGCGCAACTCGGGCAGAGCGCCGTTCTTGCGCACCTCGGTGAGGCGCTCCGCGAGCCGGTGCGCGATCCAGCTCGGCAGCGGGTGGAGCTCGGGTGTCTCGTCCGTCGCATAGCCGAACATGATGCCCTGGTCGCCCGCGCCCTGCCGACTCAGCTCGTCCTCCTCGTGCGCGCCGCTGCGCAGCTCGAGCGACGTGTCGACGCCGCTCGCGATCTCCGGCGACTGCTGTCCGATCGAGACGGACACGCCACAGGAGGCCGAGTCGAACCCCATGTCGGAACTCGTGTATCCGATCTCGCGCACCGTGTCGCGGACGATCTGCGGGATCTCGACGTACCCGGTCGTGGACACCTCCCCCGCGACGTGCACGAGGCCGGTCGTCACGAGCGTCTCCACCGCGACGCGAGCACCGCGATCCTGCTCGAGCATGGCGTCGAGGATCGAGTCGGAGATGCGATCGCAGATCTTGTCTGGATGCCCCTCGGTCACGGACTCGGAGGTGAACTGGCGCAGCGACACGTGGCTCCTGAAACGTTGAGGACGGATGTGGACGAGCCCGGAAACATCGATGGCGTCGGACCCATCTCAGGGTATCCGACGCCACCGACAACGCTGCGATTGCAGCGGAAGGTTACGCGAGCGCTACTCCGGGCGCTTGGTCATCGTGAGCTTGCCCTCGACGACCTCGTGCAGCGCGATCGACAGCGGCTTGTCGTCGACGGAGGAGTCGACCAGCGGGCCGACGTTGTCGAAGAGATTGCCGTCGTGCAGGTCGGTGTAGTAGTCGTTGATCTGACGGGCGCGCTGCGAGGCGAAGATCACGAGAGCGTACTTCGAATCCACCTTCTCGAGCAGATCGTCGATGGGCGGGTCGATGATGCCGTTGACGTTGGCCATGAAAACACTCCTCCGGTTGACCTCACCATCTTACACGCTCGCGCGCCTTCCGGCCCCGCCTCACCCCGGGAGCGAGCGCACCAGGACGTTCCCGCGGCTCGCGGTCAGGCGCGTCCAGGTGAGCGACCGCACCAGCCGCACCGATTCCTCTCCGCGCAGGAACCCCATCGTCTCCGCCGCGAACGCCGCCGCCGCCGGGAGCCCCGGCGCGATCTCGGCGCCCCACACCGACGCGCGCACCCGATGCACGACGGCCTCGCCGGGATCGGCGGGAAGCAGCGCGGCGACGCGCGCGATCCCCTCGGCCGCGACCGCCGCGAGGGACGCCGCGTCCACGACCCCCGCCGGCTCCCAGCCCGAGACCGGCGGCAACACCCCGGACCAGGCCACCATCGCCGTCGCGTCGGGAATCTCCAGCTCCCGGCCCCCGATCCCGAGCCGCGCGATCCTGTCGAGGAGCGCCCGGCCCTGCACCGTCGTGTCGACGGCCTCGACCGGAGGCTCCGCGAGCTCGAACGCCCGCATGACGAGCACCACGGGAACGGAGTCCGTGATCCCCCGCGGGGCCTGCGTGCATCCGTAGACGGCGAGCGTCGCGTCTCGCGTCACGAGGCGGGCCTCGCCCTGCCCGGAGCGCTCGAGCCGTTCGAGGAAGACGCGCAGGTCGTCGCGCGTCGCAGGGTCCGCAAGCGGTAACGTGGCAGCCATCGACTCCACCATAGCGGCTGCCCGGCGACCGCCCGCGTCCTAGACTGGAGTCCGAATCAGCAACGGAGCCGCACCTGGAGGAAACATGACCGCCGCACCCGACCTCGTTGCCATGCTCTCCGTCCTCGATTCGGGTGCGCGCACCCGCGAGGACATCCTGACGGGCCCTCCGCTTCCGACACCGCACGGGCGCTCCTTCGGCGGTCAAGTGCTCGGACAGGCCATCGCGGCCGCGGGCGAGACGGTGCAGGAGGATCGGGCCCTCCACTCGATGCATGGCTACTTCCTGCGACCGGGCAACAGCGAGGAGCGCATGACCTTCGAGGTCGCGCGGCTGCACGACGGCCGCTCGTTCTCCACGCGGCGCACGCAGGCCTATCAGGGCGGCGAGGTGCTCATGTCGATGATCGCCTCGTTCCAGGAGGACGACCCCGGCATCGAGCATCAGGAACGGCTCGATCTCACGGGGATCCCCGCGCCCGACACGCTGCCGAGCGTGTGGGAGAAGTACGGTCATCTCGCCGGCGGAGGCCGCGCCTCCTGGGTGCTGAACCGCCCGTTCGACTTCCGCTACGTCGAGTCGGACATCATCCTGCAGGTGCCGGAGGAGACGAACCGGCAGCGCGTCTGGATGCGTGCGCGGGACACGATGCCCGACGGCCGCACCCTGCACGCGGCGGCGCTCGCCTTCGCGAGCGACTACGTCCTCCTCGAGCCCGTCATGCGCCGACACGGGGTCCCGTGGGCCACCCCCGGCATGCGCGGGGCGAGCCTCGATCACGCGATGTGGTTCCACCGCCCGTTCCGCGCGGACGACTGGCTGCTCTACGAGTTGGAGTCCCCGACCGCGCAGGGCGGCCGCGGACTCGCTCACGGCAGGTTCTACGACGGGAACGGGGAACTCGTCGCGAGCGTCGCCCAGGAGAGCATGATCCGGCTGCCCGACACGGAGTGACCCGGCCGCGCGACGGTTCGGCAGACGGCTCAGCCGCGGCGCAGCGTCAGCGGCTCATCGGTCCACGGCTCCGCCGATGCTCTGCCCTCGGGCGAGAGGCGCGCGGGGCGCAGGGTCTCGCCGTCAGCGATCACGATGGTCGTGATCGCGCGCGCCACGACCCGCCTCTCGGGCACAGCTCCGTCGACGACCTCGTAGTGCAG
The DNA here is from genome assembly GCA_031178565.1 of Leucobacter sp. Lineage (GTDB taxonomy): Bacteria > Actinomycetota > Actinomycetes > Actinomycetales > Microbacteriaceae > Leucobacter. The sequence goes on from JAPSIU010000057.1 coordinate 8,238, forward strand.
CTCGAGACTGGATCCGCCCAGCTTGCCGATCCAGAGCTCGACCGTGATCGGGTGCTCCGAGTACTCGAGCACCCCGAGGAACTCGATCTGCTGACTCGCGACGAGCATCTTCGGCCCGTCGGGGCCGTCGCCGCGGAAGTGCCCCTCCATGCCGGTGCGCTCCCGCGCCGACCCCGTGAAGAACACGCGCACGCGCGCCTCCTCGAGATAGCGCGCGTAGGCGACGTTGTTCACGTGGCCGTAGGCGTCCTGATCTCCCCAGCGGAGCTCGATGTCGACGTGCGCGCGTGCCATGAGGGGGTCCTTTCAGTTGCCGAGGTGGTACCTGCGCACACCGATTCACCGGAGAACACGCGCTTTCGGGGCGAACTGTACGTTCTTCGTCGAGTCGGTGTGCGAGGGCGAATCGCACGACGCCTCGGAGCGCGGCTCCGGCTCGGGAACCGCGCCCCGATCGGTCAGCTCCGCGTGAGCTTGCGGTACGTCACGCGCGAGGGCTTCGCGGCGTCGGGTCCGAGACGCTCGACCTTGTTCGCCTCGTAGGCCTCGAAGTTGCCCTCGAACCAGTACCAGCTCGCGGGGTTCTCCTCAGTGCCCTCGTAGGCGAGGATGTGGGTCGCGATGCGGTCGAGGAACCACCGGTCGTGCGTGATCACCACGGCGCAGCCGGGGAACTCGAGCAGCGCGTTCTCGAGGCTCGAGAGCGTCTCCACATCGAGGTCGTTCGTCGGCTCGTCGAGCAGCAGCAGGTTGCCGCCCTGCTTCAGCGTGAGCGCGAGGTTCAGGCGGTTGCGCTCTCCGCCGGAGAGCACGCCCGCGGGCTTCTGCTGATCCGGTCCCTTGAACCCGAACGTCGAGACGTAGGCGCGAGACGGGATCTCGGTCCGACCCACCTGGATGTAGTCGAGGCCGTCCGAGACGACCTCCCACACGGTCTTCTTCGGGTCGATGCCGCCGCGGCTCTGGTCGACGTAGCTGAGCTCGACCGTCTCGCCGATCTTCAGCTCGCCCCCGTCGAGCGGCTCGATGCCGACGATCGTCTTGAAGAGCGTCGTCTTGCCGACGCCGTTCGGACCGATGATGCCGACGATGCCGTTGCGCGGCAGCGAGAAGGAGAGCCCGTCGATGAGCGTGCGGCCGTCGAAGCCCTTGTTGAGATCCCGGGCCTCGAGCACGAGACTGCCGAGTCGCGGGCCGGCCGGGATCTGGATCTCCTCGAAGTCGAGCTTGCGCGTGCGCTCGGCCTCCGCCGCCATCTCCTCGTAGCGGGCGAGACGCGCCTTCGACTTGGCCTGACGGCCCTTCGAGTTCGAGCGCACCCAGTCGAGCTCCTCCTTGAGGCGCTTCTGCAGCTTCGCGTCCTTCTTGCCCTGCACCTCGAGGCGCGCGGCCTTCTGCTCGAGATAGGTCGAGTAGTTGCCCTCGTAGGGGTAGAGCCGGCCCCGGTCGACCTCGCAGATCCACGTGGCGACGTGATCGAGGAAGTACCGGTCGTGGGTCACGGCCATGACCGCGCCCGGGTACTTCGCCAGGTGCTGCTCCAGCCACAGCACGCTCTCGGCGTCCAGGTGGTTCGTCGGCTCGTCGAGCAGCAGCAGATCGGGCTTCTCGAGCAGCAGCTTGCACAGCGCCACGCGGCGCTTCTCGCCGCCCGAGAGGTTCTTCACGACGGCGTCGGCCGGCGGACAGCGCAGCGCGTCCATCGCCTGCTCGAGCTGGTTGTCGAGATCCCAGCCGTCGACCGCGTCGATGGCCTCCTGCAGCTCGCCCATCTCGGGCAGCAGCTTGTCGTAGTCGGCGTCGGGATCCGCCATCTCGAGCGAGATCGCGTTGAAGCGATCGAGCTTGCCCTTGATCTCCGCCACACCCTGCTCGACGTTCTCGAGAACGGTCTTCTCCTCGTCGAGCTCGGGCTCCTGCATGAGGATCCCGACGGAGTAGCCCGGGGTCAGGATCGCCTCGCCGTTCGAGGGGGTGTCGAGGCCCGCCATGATCTTGAGGATCGTGGACTTGCCCGCGCCGTTCGGTCCGACGACACCGATCTTCGCGCCGGGCAGGAACGCCATCGTCACGTCGTCCAGGATCACCTTGTCGCCGTGCGCCTTGCGCGCGCGGACCATCTGGTAAATGTACTCAGCCATAAACTCTCTGGGGCGTCGAAGCGCCCCGAACTCCCTTAGTGAAAGACGGTGGTTGCAGACGCACTCTACTGTAGCGGGCTCCTGGTGACGGCGGCTTCGCGGCAGCGGCTACCAGGTGATCGGGTTCGTCTCTCCGATCAGGCAGATGTCGTTGTTCGGCCCGACCGCCGGCTGGTTCTCGGCGACGAAGCTGCGATCGGCCGCCACGAGTTGGCCGACGAGGCAGTCGGCGTCGATCCGCACCGAGACGAAGATGTTGTCGGCCTCGAGGCCGGTCTTCGTGCTGTCGAAGCTCACCTGCATGAGCGCCTTGTCGAATCCCGCCTCGGCGACCGCGTTGACGACGGGCTCGGCCTTGATCGGCGACTCCCCCTCCGCGTACCCGCGAAGCACCTCCGTGAAGTACGGCAGGTTCTCCTCCGCGCTGCCGCCGGGAACCAGCTGCGGCACGACCTCCGGCTTCTCGGGCGCCTCGCGCTCGGGCGTCGTCGGGGTGGGTCCCTCGAGCAGGCTGCAGCCCGCGAGCAGCGGTGCGGCCGCGCAGACCGCGAGCATCGCGCGGGCGACACGAGCGCGGCGGGGGGTCAGACGGGATTCGTGCACCCGGTCAGTCTACGCAGGCGATCCGCGCGCAGCCTTACGGATTCCTGGACCGGCGTGATGCGGATCTCCGTTCACAACCGGCCTCTCGATCGATACTGCGGTTCTCTCTCCACAAATTGCGCAGCACGATCCCGACCGACGCGACCGTCGGTCAAGCTGGGTGCGAGCGGGCGAGTCGGATCAGGCACGGCACGCCTCGTCCGCTCCCACCTCGCGTCGGGGCATCGCCGACGCTCGGATCACCAACGAAGGAGCGCACCATGGCACACCAGATCTGCGTCGTCGGCACCGTCGCGACGAATCCCCGTCTCATCAAGACGGACTCCGACATCACGTTCTGCACGTTCCGAGTGGCGAGCAACGAGCGGCGCTACGACAGGGAGAAGCGGGAGTGGATCGATGGAGACACCAGCTGGTACACGATCAACACCTTCCGCAGGCTGGCAGAGCACGCGAGGGACTCGTTCGCGAAGGGGGATCGTGTGATCGTGAACGGGCGCCTCCGGGTGCGCGACTGGACCTCCGAGAGCAGGTCGGGCACCTCTGCCGAGGTCGAGGCCGACGCCCTCGGGCACGACCTGCGCTGGGGCGTGTCCGCCTTCACGAAGCGCAGCGGAGGGGATCCGACCGCATTCGACGTCGGCGCGGACCGGGGCGGCGCGGAGCACGTCGGCGTGGACCGGGGCGACGCGGAGCAAGTCGGCGCGGACCGGGGCGACGCGGGGCCCGCGGAGGACCGGGAGGATGATCGCGGTGCCGCCCCCGACGCGTTCCCCGGGCCGGGAGTGTTCGGCGACGACACGATCTCCCCGCCGAACGGGTTCGGGAGCACGACCGAAGCTGCGAGCTAGCGGAGGTACTGCGTGAAGGATGCGCGGATCTTGCTCACCTTCGGAGCGGCGACGGCCAGGCAGTACCCCTGGGTCGGGTTCTTCGCGAAGAAGTCCTGGTGATACTCCTCCGCCGGATACACCTCGCCCAACGGCTCGATCGTCGTCACGAGCTCGGCCGGCCGGTCGGCCGCGCCCGACGCCCACCACTCGGCTGCGCGCTCGCGCGCCGCCTCGAAGCGCTCGCGCTGGGCGGCGTCGGCCGGGAACATCGCCGAGCGGTACTGGGTGCCGACGTCGTTG
>JAPSIU010000359.1 GCA_031178565.1 Leucobacter sp.
GGGGTGCCGTACACGGGGGATCCGGCGGACGGGGCGGCATTCCGCTCCTTCCTGGAGGAGCAGGGCGTGGACCTCGGCTAGAGATCCCCGCGAACCCCGGCTCGCAACCGGCTCCCGACCCGACCCGTGATCCTCGCGGCGCGACCCGTGATCCTCGCGGCGCCGCGTCGCGCGGCCGTGCGCCGGGGATCCGCGCCACTGCTAGGCTTGGTCGGCTATGCATCGAACGAGTGAACCCGGGGATCCCGAAGCCACCACGCTGATCTCCCGCACCGGGTTCCTCTACTTCCCGCTGGCGCTGGTGTCGCGCCTCCCCTTCGCGATGGGTGTGGTGGGGGTGCTCACGCTGCTCGTGTCCGCCCGCGGATCGGTCGAACTCGCGGGGCTCGGCTCGGCGATGGTCGGCATCGGGTCCGCCTGCTTCGGACCGCTCGTCGGCGCGGCCGCCGACCGCTACGGTCAGCGGACGACGCTGCTCGTCACCGCGATCGTGAACAGCGTCGTGCTCGGCCTGCTCGCCTGGGTCGCCTACAGCGACCTCCCCTCCGTCGCGGTGTTCGCGACCGCGTTCCTGGTGGGCGCCTCCGTGCCGCAGACCTCGCCGATGTCGCGCTCCCGCCTCGTCACGATCGTCAAGACGGAACTCCCTCCCGAACGGCGCCCCCGCACCCTCTCGACGATCCTCGCCTACGAATCGGCGGCCGACGAGGTCGTCTTCGTGTTCGGCCCGGTGATCGTGGGGCTGCTCGCGACGACTCTCGGCGCCTGGGCGCCGATCGCGGGCGCCGCCGTGCTGACGCTGCTCTTCGTCGTCGCGTTCGCGATGCATCGCACCAGCGTCGTCGCGACGTCGCCGGAGGAGCGCGCCGCGTCCCTGGCTCCCGCGTCGGAGCTCGCTCGGCCGGCGCTGCTCGTCGTGGTGTTCGGCATCTTCGCGGTCGGCCTCGTCTTCGGCACCACCCTCACCTCGTTGACCGCGTTCATGCAGGCCCAGGGCTCTGCCGAGTCGGCGGGCCTGTTCTACGGGGTCATGGGCATCGGTTCGGCGATCCTCGCCATCAGCGTCGCGCTCTTCTCACCGAAGTTTACCCTGCGCTACCGCTGGATCGTGTTCGCGGTCATCATCGTCGCGGGAGAATCGATCCTCGCCTCCGCCGGAAGCACGGCCGCGGTGGCGGCGGGGCTCGCGGTCACCGGGATCGGGATCGGCCCGCTGCTCGTCACGCTGTACAGCTTCGGATCGGCACGCAGCCCCGAGGGGCGCTCGGCCACCGTGATGACGATGCTCGGGTCGGGGATCATGCTCGGGCAGTCGCTCGCGGCGGCGACGGCGGGCTACGTCGCCGAGCGCTTCGGAGTGAGCGCCGCACTCGTGCTCCCCGCGGCGGCCGGGGTGCTCGCGCTGCTCGCCGGACTCGCGAACTGGTCCCTCACGCCCCGCTCGCACCGCTGATCCGCGGCCGGGGCAGGTTCCAACCGCGGGCCACCGAGGTGAGCCGCAGCGCGATCGCGGCGGTCCCTCCGATGAGCGACGCCACCCCCTCGTTCCCGCCGAGCGCCACGATCGCGACCGCGATGCCCGCGCCGGCCAGCGCCGAGACCGCGTAGAGTTCGCGCGTCAGCACACCGGGCACGGTGTTGACGAGCACGTCGCGGATCACTCCGCCGCCGATGGCCGTGATCGTCCCGACGAGGATCGCGGTGAGCGGGGTCTCCCCCGACACGAGCGCCGTGGCGGCCCCGTTCGCCGAGAACAGCCCGAGTCCGAAGGCGTCGAAGACCACCTCGGAATAGCGGATGCGGGCGATCCCCGGATGGATGAAGAACACGGCCAGCGAGCCGGCGAGGGCGACCGCGAGGTTCGGCCAGTGGGTGAAGGACAGGGGCGGATGCACCCCCAGGAGGATGTCGCGCACGATCCCGCCGCCCACACCCGTGAACGAGCCGACCACGACGACTCCGAGGATGTCGAGCCGTTTCCGCACCCCCACGAGCGCTCCCGAGATCGCGAAAGCGAGGATTCCCGCCAACTGGAGGACCTCGTACACGACCGCACCCATCACGGGCCCGATTGTAGTCTCTGGAATACCCGGTCGGCCCGGGTCGTTGTAACACGCGGGTGGGATCGCCCCGCCTGCAGAACTCCGCCCCAGGTGGAAGAATGGAGTCCATGTCTGCGCTCACGCCTGCGGAGGTCGCCGATCTGCGCGCCGCCTTCCCGTACTTCGCCTCTCCTCCCCTCACGGATGGGCGCCCGGTGGCGTACCTCGACTCCGCCGCGACCTCGCAGCGGCCCCGCGCGGTGCTCGACGCGGAGCGCACCTTCCTCGAGACCGCGAACTCGGCCGTGCATCGTGGGACGAGCGGCGCCGTGGGCGCCGCGACCGCCGCGTTCGAGGGTGCCCGCGCAGCCGTCGCGTCGTTCGTCGGCGCCGGCGCGCCCGAGCAGATCGTGTGGGCTGAGAACGCGACCGACGCGCTCAACACCGTCGCTCTCGGGATCGGCGAGGCGAACGCCGGACTCGGCGTCATCGGGAGCGAGCGCTATCTGCTCGGCCCGGGCGACGAGATCCTCGTCACCGAGGCGGAGCATCACGCGAACCTGATTCCGTGGCAGCGCTTGGCCGCGAGGACCGGGGCCTCGCTGCGCTACATCCCCGTCCGCGAGGACGGCACCTGGACGCTGGACGACGCCCGTGCCGCGATCACCGAGCGGACCCGCATATTCGCGTTCGCGCATATATCGAACACCACGGGGTATATCGCGCCGGTGGCCGAGCTCGCCGAGCTGGCGCGCGCGGCGGGCGCGATCACCGTGCTCGACGCCTGCCAGTCGGTGCCGCACATCCCCGTCGACTTCGCCGAGCTCGGCGTCGACTTCGCAGCCTTCTCCGGTCATAAGATGCTCGGGCCGAACGGCATCGGAGTGCTCTACGGGCGCGCGGAAGCGCTCGCGGCCCTGCCGCCGTCGCGCACCGGCGGCTCCGCGATCACCCGAGTGACCATGGAGAGCGCGGAGTACATGCCCCCGCCCCTCCGCTTCGAACCGGGCACGCAGCCCGTCTCGCAGGCCGTCGGCCTGGGCGCG
>JAPSIU010000360.1 GCA_031178565.1 Leucobacter sp.
CATGCGGGTGGCTCAGGTCGACGCGGAGGCCGGCTGCAGCTCGACCTTCTTCCTCCGCGTGCACGCGAGGGGGTACAACCTCATGAGCCTGTCGTCCCTGCGCATCATCCGGGAGATGGAACAGCTCGGACACGAAGTGGAGCTCCACCTCGAGGGTGGCCTCTGCGACTGGCTGGGAGGCGACGACGCGGGATGGGCCGAGCGGCAGCGAGCTGCCTTCGAAGCCGCAGTCGGGCGATCGCTCGGGGGCTTCAGCCTGCATGAACCCGCACGTATGGGCGGAGTCGAATTCGCAGACGCGCTCTTGGATCGCTGGAGCGACACGGTCGCCTATCACGCATACGAGTCGCGGTTCATGACCCCGAGCATGAAGTACCTCAGCGACTCCAGCGGCAGATGGAGAGAAGGCCACTTCGGCCTCTGGGTCGACAAGGAGCCGCTCATGCAGGTGCTCACCCATCCCTTCTGGTGGTTCGAGCGTGTCCCCGCAGAGAATTACTAGGGCTTTTCATGCGCTCGCTCATGGAATACATTGGTGATCATGGATGATCAGACACTGCTGGAACTCGTTGCGAGCATTCTCGAGGTCGAGGCAGGCGACATCTCCCTCACGGACAATCTGGAGGAGAGGGAGTGGGACTCTCTGGCCAATCTTTCCTTCATCGCCGAGATGGATGAGCGACTCGGCCTGACCATCGACGCCGACGAACTGGCGAAGGCCGAGACCGTCGGCGATCTGCGGTCGATCGTGGCAGCGGCATCTGCGTGACGGAGAGCGGCTACCTCGGGCTTCGCGACAGCGTGCTCGTGGTCACGGGCGCATCGTCGGGGATCGGCCGCGCGACCGCGATCAAAGCCGGTCGTGAGGGTGCGCGAGTCGCGCTCCTCGGACGCCGCCCGGAGGCGCTCGCAGAAACCGCAGGGATGCTCGAAGGAGAGGGCCACCTGGCGCTGCCGCTCGATGTGACCGATCACGCCGCCATCCCCGATGCGCTCAAGCAGGTGCGCGAGGAGTTCGGCCCGGTGGACGGCGTATTCCATGCGGCCGGCGCCCACGCCGTCACCCCGCTTCGCGCGGTGACGGCGAAGCGCGCCGCGGAACTCTTCGACCTCAATGTGACCTCGGGGTTGATGCTCGCGAAGGCATTCCGGAACCCCGGGATACGTGCCGGGCGAAGCAGCATGGTGCTGATGTCCTCGGCGGTGGGGCTGGTCGGGGGAGCGGGGGTCAGCGTGTACGCCGCGACAAAGGCCGCCATCGCTTCCCTGGGAAAGTCACTCGCGCTCGAGCTCGCGCGAGACGACGTGCGCGTGAACAGCATCGCGGCGGGGATGGTGCGCACTCCTCTCACCGACGGAATCCGGGACACGGTCGGCGAAGCAGGATGGGAAGCCATCGAGGAAGCGCATCCCCTCGGGATGGGCACCGTCGACGACGTGGCGAACGCGGCGCTCTTCCTGCTCTCGCCGGCTTCGCGCTGGGTGACGGGCACGGTGCTCGTCGTGGATGGCGGATACACCGCCAAGTAGGCGGTGCATTTGGAAGGGGATGTCGGTCATGAACGCACGCATCGCAGCCGTCGATTACTACCTGCCCGAAACAGTACTCACGAACGAGGCGCTCTCCGTCGAGTTTCCCGAGTGGAGCGTCGAGAAGATCGCTTCGAAGACCGGGGTGCATCGACGGCACATCGCCGGAGAAGACGAATTCACGTCGGATCTCGCGATCGCCGCGGGGAAGGCCTTGCTCGCGCGAGGCGAGATCGACCCCGGTACGGTCGACTACCTCCTGCTCTGCACGCAGAGTCCGGACTACTTCCTTCCGACAACCGCCTGCATCGTTCACGAGGCGCTCGGGCTGTCTTCGCATGCCGGCGCCGTCGATATCAATATGGGGTGCTCGGGGTACATCTACGCGCTGGGGCAGGCGAAGGGGCTCATCGCGTCAGGCCAGGCTGCTCGTGTGCTCGTCATCACCGCCGACACGTACACGAAGTTCGTCAATCCTTCGGATAAGAGCGTCCGCACGATTTTCGGGGACGGCGCTTCCGCGACGCTCGTGACGGACGAGGGTGACGCGGATTCCATTACCGCCGTCGCCTACGGCACGGACGGCTCGGGTGCGAAGAACCTGCTGGTCCCGAACGGCGGTCTCCGCAGCGGTCAGGATCTCGCCCCCAGATCGGGCGCCTCCGCACGCGAACTCGAATCGAACGGCTTCGACCTTTACATGGACGGTCCGGAGATCTTCAACTTCACACTGCGTGTGGCGCCCGAGTCGGTCGACAGGATTCTCGCGAAAGCCGAGCTGGAGCGAGACGACATCGATCTGTTCGTCTTCCATCAGGCCAACGCGTTCATGCTGGAGCATCTGCGGAAGAAGCTGGGTATACCGAAGGAGAAGTTCTTCGTCTCGCTCGCCGAATCGGGGAACACGGTGTCCTCGACCATTCCCATTGCGCTCACCGAGGCGGATCGGCAGGGAGTCCTGCGACCCGGCATGCGGGTGATGCTGCTGGGCTTCGGTGTCGGGCTGTCATGGGGCGGGCTGATCCTGACCTGGTAGGTTCGCCCGCGCCCGCGCGATGCTACTTCGGGCCCTCGCCCGCCTTGTCCGGCCGGTTGTCTCCGAGGCGCTTAGCCGGATTGCCCACGCGGACCTCGTTCTCCGGGATCGACTTGACGGCGACCGCGCCGATCCCGAGCAGGGAGTCCCTGCCGAGCGTGAGCCCCTGGATCACCGAGGCGTTGGGGCCGATCCATACGTCATCCTCGATGATGACGCTTCCTGAGATCTCAGCGCAGGCCGTGATGATCACATTCCGGCCGATCCGGCAGTTGTGGGCGATATGCACGTGGTCGTCGATCTTGGTGTAGTCGCCGATGATGGTCGGAGCGATCGTGCCGGAGCAGACGGTTGTGAAGTTGCCGACCTCGGTGTGCGCTCCGAGGCGCACCGAGCCGATGTGCGGCACGTGGAAGTTGTTGCCGTCCGCGTCCTTCTCGATGCCGAAGCCCTCCTCCCCGATGACGGCATGGCTCTTCACGAGCGTGTGCTCGCCGACGACCACGTTGCGACCGATC
>JAPSIU010000361.1 GCA_031178565.1 Leucobacter sp.
CAGCCTTCTCCGGTCATAAGATGCTCGGCCCGAACGGCATCGGAGTGCTCTACGGGCGCGCGGAAGCGCTCGCGGCCCTTCCGCCGTCGCGCACCGGCGGCTCCGCGATCACCCGAGTGACCATGGAGAGCGCGGAGTACATGCCCCCGCCCCTCCGCTTCGAACCGGGCACGCAGCCCGTCTCGCAGGCCGTCGGCCTGGGCGCGGCGGTCTCGTTCCTCGAGGGTGTCGGCATGGACCGCGCCGCAGCGCGCGAGCACCAGCTCGTCGAGCGGCTCGTCGCCGGCATCGCCGAGACTCCGGGGTTGCGGCTCCTGGGTCCCGCTGATCCGGCGCAGCGCGCGGCGCTCGCATCGGTGGCGGTCGAGGGGCTCCACGCCCACGACGTCGGGCAGTTCCTCGACGAGCAGGGTGTGCTCGTGCGCGTCGGCCACCACTGCGCGCAGCCGCTGCACCGGGCCCTCGGGATCGCGTCGAGCACCCGTGCGAGCGTGCACCTGACCACGACCGAGGAGGAGGTCGACCGCTTCCTCGACGCGCTCCGCGGCGCCCAGCGGTACTTCGGAGTGGAGGTTCCGGCATGAGTGCACTCGACAGCCTGTACCAGGAGGTCATCCTCGACCACTCGAAGCGGCCCGTGGGCAAGGGGGCGCTCGAAGCACCGGAGGGCGACCTCACGGCCTCGCATCACGAGTTCAACCCGAGCTGCGGCGACGAGATCGACCTCTCGATCGCCGTGGACCCCGCGACGGGCGCGATCGAGGGGATCGCCTGGGAGGGGCAGGGATGCTCGATCTCGATGGCCTCGGCCTCGATCCTCTCCCAGCTCGTGCGCGAGGACCGCCTGACGATCGCGGAGGCCCAGGAGCGGATCGATGCGTTCCGCGAGATGATCCAGGCCCGCGGCGAGGGCGAGCCCGACGAGGATCTGCTGGGTGACGCCGTTGCGCTCCAGGGCGTCTCGAAGTTCGTGATGCGCGTGAAGTGCGCGATGCTCGGCTGGGTGGCGCTCGAGGCGGATCTGCGCCAGGTCGAAGCCCAGCGGGGCTGAGCGGGGCTGCGCGCCCCGACTCAGCGGTCCCGTACGCGGGTGACGAGCTGCGCGGTACCGCTGCCCGGCTCCGCGAGCCGATCCGCGATCTCGCGGATCAACGCGTGCATCGCCGCGCTCGCGTGCGTGTGTGTCGTGTCCGAACGCCGCGCGACGCTGATGATGCGCGTGAGCGCCGGATCGGCGAGCGGCGAGGCTCGCAGCGCGGGCCGATCGATCGCGACCATCGCGGGCACGACCGCGACGCCGATGCCGCGCTCAGCGAACCGCAGGGCCGCGTCCATCTCGGCGCCCTCGACGGCGACGACAGGCGTGAGCCCCTCAGCGCGGAACGCCGCGTCGACCGCGACGCGCAGATCGTAGCTCTCGGGGAACAACACCTGGGGCACGAGCGCCAGCTCCTGCAGCCCGACCGCGGGCCGCTCCGCCGAGCCATCCCCCGGCCCGGGCCCCGAGCTCGCGAACGGATCCTCCTCCGCCGCGGCCGACACGACGACGAGCCGCTCGCTCAGGATCGGCTCCCGTTCGAGTACCGCTCGCGCGGCCCCCGAGGAGACGCTCGTGACGATGAGCGCCAGATCGAGCGCGCCGTCGACGAGGGCCGCAATGAGGCTGCGGGATCCGCGCTCGAGGATCTCGATGTCGACGCCGGGGTGCCTCGCCCGGAACTCGGCGAGGACGTCGACGACGAGGCTCGTGCACAGGGTCGGGGTCGCGCCCAGGCGCACGCGGCCCCCGCGCAGCCCGGCGAGCTCCGCCATCTCGCTGCGGGCGGTGTCGGCGTCGGCGAGCATGCGCCGTGCGAGCGGCAGCAGGCGCTCTCCGGCGGCGGTCAACGCGACGTGTCCGCGGGTACGGTGGAACAGCTCGATGCCGAGCTCCGTCTCGAGCGCGGCGATCTGGCGGCTGAGCGAGGGCTGGGCGAGGTGGAGGCGCTCGGCCGCTCGCGTGAAGTGCCCCGTTCGCGCGACCTCGGCGAAGCTCCGCAACTGCTCGAGATTCATATTCATAGCATAAGCGCATCGTGATGATCCGATCTATTCATTGGAGTAATCGTGCCGAGGTCCTTAGCGTGGATCGTATGACCACCATCTCAGCTCCCTCAGACACTCGCTCCGAACGTCTGCTTGCCACCTCCGTCCTCGTCATCGGCACGGGCGGTGCGGGCCTCCGCGCGTCCATCGAGCTCGCGGAGCGCGGCGTCCAGGTGCTCGCCGTCGGCAAGCGCCGCGCTCACGACGCGCACACCACCCTCGCGGCCGGCGGCATCAACGCCGCGCTCGGGACCGTGGATCCGGAGGACAGCTGGCAGCAGCACGCGGCCGACACGCTCCGCGAGTCGTACTTCCTCGCCGATCCGGCGATCGTCGAGGTCGTCGCGCGCGGCGCGGCGCAGGGTATCGAGGAGCTCGAGCGCTGGGGCATGCCGTTCGCCCGCGAGGCCGACGGCCGGATCAGCCAGCGCTTCTTCGGCGCGCACAAGTACCGCCGCACCTGCTACGCGGGCGATTACACCGGCCTCGAGATCCAGCGCACGCTCATGCGTCGAGCGACCGAGCTGCGGGTCCCGATCATCGACACCGTCTACATCACGCGCCTGCTCACGAGCGACGGACGGGTCTTCGGAGCCTACGGCTTCGACATCGTCGACGGGTCCCCCGTCGTCATCCACGCCGACGCCGTGATCCTCGCGGCCGGCGGGCACACCCGGATCTGGCGCAACACCTCATCCCGCCGCGACGAGAACACGGGCGACTCGTTCCGGCTCGCCGCACTCGCCGGCGCGCGGATCCGCGACGCCGAGCTCGTGCAGTTCCATCCCTCCGGCATCCTCGAACCCGCCGACGCCGCCGGCATGCTCGTCTCCGAAGCCGCCAGAGGCGAGGGAGGGATCCTGCGCAACGCGCTCGGCGAGCGCTTCATGGAGCGCTACGACCCCGAGCGGATGGAGCTGTCGACGCGGGATCGCGTGGCGCTCGCCAGCTACACCGAGATCGCCGAGGGCCGCGGCACGGCGAACG
>JAPSIU010000362.1 GCA_031178565.1 Leucobacter sp.
GCCACTCGCTGGCGTTCAGGGCGTTCTACGCGCTGCCCGTCGACAGCTTTCAGACCCAGACCGGCCAGCACACGAACGCGATCCACGGCTTCATCGCGATGCTGATCAACCTGCTCAGCAACGAGAGTCCCGACGCGATCCTGGTGGCTTTCGACATCTCGCGGCACTCCTTCCGCACCGAGGAGTACCCCGAGTACAAGGGCACCCGGGGCGAGACGCCGCCCGAGTTCAAGGGCCAGGTGCCGCTGCTCCAGGAGGCGCTCCACGCCATGGGGATCCGCACCCTGGAGAAGGAGAACTTCGAGGCCGACGACATCCTGGCGACCCTCGCCACGCGCGGCGGCGAGGCGGGATACCGGGTGCTCGTGGTCAGCGGCGACCGCGACACGATCCAGCTCGTCGACGACAACATCACGCTGCTCTACCCGTCGAAGCAGGGGGTGAGCGAGCTCACCCGCTACGACGCCGAGAAGGTGATGGAGCGGTACGGGATCCGCCCGGAGCAGTATCCCGAGATCGCAGCGCTCGTCGGGGAGACGAGCGACAACCTCCCGGGGATCCCGCGCGTGGGCGAGAAGACCGCGGTGAAGTGGATCAACCAGTTCGGTTCTCTGGAGGAGATCCTGCGGCGCCAGGAGGAGATCGGTGGCAAGGTCGGCGAGAGCCTCCGCGAGCACGCGCATCTCGCCGAGCGCAACCGCAGACTCAACAGACTCGTCCGCGACGTGGAACTCGATGTGACGCTCGATGAGCTCAAGCGCGGCGAGATCGACATGGCCGAGGTGCAGCGGGTGTTCGCGAAGCTCGAGTTCCGCACGCTGCCGCAGCGCGTCGGAAAGCTCGCGGGCGCGGAGGTTCCCCTCGGCGGCGCGACGGCCTCGGCCTCGCTCACGCCGGAGCGGCCGGAGGCGAAGAACCTGATCGACGAGGAGCTGGGCGACTGGCTCTCGAAGACGGACGCCCCGGCCGTGCTGATCCGCGAGAGCGATGCGGGCTATGAGGTCGGAGTCTCGACGCCCGACTCCTCCGTGCTCTTCCACTGGTTGCCCGGCGGACGCGACTACGCGCTCTTCGAGGAGTGGCTCGGATCCGACGCGCCCAAGATCTTCTTCGACTCGAAACAGCAGATCCGGGTCGCGACACGCGCGGGCGTCCGCATCGGCGGGATCGCCGGCGACGTGCTGCTCGCGGCCTGGCTGCTGCGCCCCTCCACCGCGGAGAAGAGCATCGCGGAGGCCGCGTTCCGCTTCCTCGGCGAGCAGGTACCCGAGGGCGATCCCAACCAGCTCGTCCCGGACGAGGGCAGTGTCGCCGACTCCGCGGCGCTCGCTTGGTACATCGTCCGTACGCACGCGGCCGCCGTCGAGCGGTTCCAGTCGCGCACGCGCGAGATCTACGAGGGCATCGAGCTTCCGCTCGTGCCGGTGCTCGCGGCTCTCGAGCAGCGCGGGGTGCAGATCGACCTGCCCCTGTTCGAGGCTCACAACGCCGAACTGCAGACCCGCGTCGCGGAGCTCGCGCAGCAGGCGTTCGACGCCATCGGCCGCGAAGTGAACCTCTCCTCGCCGAAGCAGTTGCAGGAGGTGCTCTTCGACGAGCTCGACATGCCGAAGACGCGGAAGACCAAGAGCGGCTACACGACCGACGCCGCAGCTCTCGTGGAGCTGCAGACGAAGAACCCGCACCCCTTCCTCGACGCGCTGCTCGCGCACCGGGACGCGAACAAGCTGCGACAGATGGTCGAGACGCTCATCAAGGCGGTCGGGGACGACGGACGGATCCGCACGACCTTCGTGCAGACCGGATCCAGCACGGGACGGCTCGCGTCCACCGACCCGAATCTGCAGAACATCCCCGTCCGCTCGGAGGAGGGACGCAGGATCCGCGAGGGCTTCATCCACGCCGCCGAGTACGAGACGCTCATGACGGCCGACTACTCGCAGATCGAGATGCGCATCATGGCGCACCTGTCCGGCGACGCGGGACTGATCGAGGCCTTCAACCAGGGGGAGGATCTCCACCGCTTCGTCGGCTCGCGCATCTTCGGCGTTCCGCCCGAGGAGGTCACGAGCGATATGCGATCGAAGGTGAAGGCCATGTCCTACGGCCTCGCCTACGGTCTCTCGGCGTTCGGCCTCTCGAAGCAGCTCGGGATCTCGGCCGCCGAGGCGAAGCAGCTCATGACCGACTACTTCGAGCGCTTCGGCGGGGTGCGCGACTACCTCCGCTCGGTCGTCGACCAGGCGAAGCGCGACACCTTCACCGAGACCATCTTCGGCCGGCGCCGTCCGTTCCCGGACCTCGCGAGCCCCAACCGCGTGCTGCGCGAGAACGCTGAGCGCGCCGCCCTCAACGCGCCCATCCAGGGATCCGCAGCGGACATCATCAAGCGCGCGATGATCCAGGTCGAACGACGGATGCGCGAGGCGGAGCTGTCATCCCGGATGCTCCTGCAGATCCACGACGAGCTCATGTTCGAGGTGTCCGAGGGGGAGTGGGACGAGCTCGAGGCGATCGTGCGCGAGGAGATGGCGGGAGCCGCCGACCTCTCGGTACCGCTCGAGGTACAGGTCGGCCGGGGAGCGAACTGGAACGCGGCTGCGCACTGAGCCGGCGAGGGGCCAGTACCGCCCGCCTCGAGGTGCCCGGCAGTCCCGACGACTTGCCCTCGCCCGCTTGATCTCGGGCGTGTCTCGGGGATAGACTTGAGCGTCACTTCTGTGGCGACTCAACCATGTCCAAATGTGGGGCACGCGTGCGATCAGGATCTCCCGGTCGCGAAGGCGCGCGTTCCGCCTGAATACCATGTCCATTCTGGAGACCAATTTCATGACGAACACAACGACCGAGAGCAAGCAGGTCGCAGTTAACGACATCGGCTCTGCCGACGACTTCCTTGCAGCGGTCGAGCAGACCCTGAAGTTCTTCAACGACCTTGGGCGTCCGCAAGTGGCGGACCATCATCAAGGTGGTCATCCCGACGGCGATCTCCGGCATCGCATCAGGCGTCACCCTGGCAATTGCCCGGGTGATCGGCGAGACGGCCCCCATCCTGGTCAC
>JAPSIU010000363.1 GCA_031178565.1 Leucobacter sp.
TCCGGCGAGTGCGAGCGGAACGCCTCGGCGACGTCCTGATCGCGGCGCGGAAGCAGGTCGCCTACTACCGCAGCGACGACGCCCCTGCCGCGCGGGCGATGGTGGGCCAGCACGGCTCATTCAGCGAGGAGGAGCGAGGCGTTCCGCTCGCACTCGCCGGAGCCCTCGCGGGAACCGGCTTCGCCTCGGTCGTCGCCGGGGCCGCGCGTCGCGTCCCCGGGGCCCGCACGGCCGGTTAACGGGAACCGTCGGTCAGGCGGGATCCTCGTCGCTGCGGGTGCCGAAGAGGATGTCGTCCCAGCTCGGGATCGATGCGCGACCCTTCCTGGATCCGCGTTCGGGGTCCTGCTTCGCTCCGCCCCGGCCCGGCAGGCCCCGCTTCGATCGGGGCGGCTCGGGCTGAGGCGACTCTGGCCGCTCGTCGGTCGGCTGCGCGGGCTCGACTGAGCGGTCCTGCGCGTTCGCGGGGGCCACGAGCTCCGACGCGCCCGGAACCGGGGCGCCGGACACCCCCGCCGCGCTCCAGATGCTGCGCGGCGCCGAGGGCTCCGGATCGTCGCGGGGCGGCGTCGCCGAGGCCGGTTCCGGTGCAGGCTCCCGAGCCGGGTCGTCGCCGGGCTCGTCGGGGGAGGCTCCGGGAGAGGATCCCGAGGCCGGATGGCTCTCCGGCACGCGGAGGCTCATCTCGCGCTCTCCGCGCCGCTTGCGGAGCGCATCGAGCAGATCCGCGGTCTGGCTCAGGTCGACCGGAGCGTTCTCGCTCGTCTTGATGGCGCGCTGGTCGATCTCCCGGCGGCGCTCGTACTCGGCGTTCGCGTCCGACAGAGCCGGCGCCGGATGCTCCGGGGCGGCCTCATCCTGCGGTTCCTCCGGCTCCTCCGTCTCGTCCTCGGATCCGCTCTCTGCGGCGGCCCGTTTCGACTCGAACGCCCCCGAGTCGAAGCGCCCGGGCGACTCATCGCTGTCGACCGCGCGCAGCTTCGGGATCAGGCGGTCGCCGACGTCTCCCTGCTTGGACAGCGTCACGGCATCAGGGTTCACCGGCGACAGCGCGCCCTTGCGGTGCTCGAAGGACCACACGGCCCGATGCGCGACGTCGTGGGAGATGAACTCCAGGCTGATCATCCACCCGGTCTCCTCATCGCGCCACGAAGCCCACTCGCTCGCATCCGCGCCCAGGGAGACGAGCCGCTCCGCGATCACCGAGCCGAAGCGCTGCTCCGTGGCGTCGCTCGCGTCGGTCCGCACCGGCACGGCATGCGCGAGCTCCAGGATGTACCTGCGCTCCGCGAGCACGGGTTCCTCGTAGCGCTCGATGTCCGCATCGTCGAGTCCCGTCTCCTCGGCGACCTGCGCGCGCGTCTTTCCGGCGCGGATGAGCGCCTGGATCTCGCGCGGGCGCACCCTCGAGGGGTCGCGGTCGCGCTTGCTCAGGTGTCTGAGCTCGCTCAGCACCGAATCGTCCACGACGAGGCGGAACTCCTCGTCGGCGTCGTTCGCAACGATCAGTGCCAGGTCTTCGCGTCGCACAAAGCGCAATTCGTCCATCGGCGGCTTCCCTTCACAACTCGCGACCTAGGGTGACACAGTGCGCGGCCGTTGCGCGGTATTGACGCGGGCGCGGTGGAAATACGGGGGAGCGGCTACGCGTACAGAGAACTCGAAGACGCAGAGTTTGCGTCGAACGGGCAACGTACGGCAGACTATGGCCGCTCGCAGGTTGATGTGCTCATACGGCACGGGAATGCAGGAGAGAATGGCCACCGATTACGACGCCCCGCGCAAGTCCGAAGAAGAAGCAGAGTCCATCGAGGCTCTGAAGGAGCGCGGTCCCGCGAAGGGCGCCTCCGCGATCGATTCGGAGGACTCGGACAACCCGAGCTTCGACCTCGGCGGATCGGATCTGTCCGACGTCGAACTCGACGTCGTGGTGCTGCCCCAGCAGGACGACGAGTTCACCTGCGTGAGCTGCTTCCTCGTGCGGCACCGCTCGCAGATCGATCACGAGACCGAGCTCGGACCCATCTGCCGGGAGTGCTCGAACTGAGCTAGGCCCTCCGGGCCCCCTCGATGGCTTCGGCGAGCTTCTGGGGGTGCCTGGTCGTGAGGATCCAGGCGGGTGCCGGATCGGCGGGATCGACGTTCTCGATCCGGACGCCGCGGTGGATCCATCCGCGTACGAGCAGGTAGCTGCGCGCGTCAAGCCCGGGGCCGATCGCCTGCCGCAGCTGCTCGGCGCCGAGCAGCTCGATCTCGCCGAGCTCGCCGACCGGGATCGCGGCGCGCCCCGCGAAGAGCCTGCCGCTCTCGACGCGGATGCTCGGGCTGAACAGCAGCAGGGTCGCCGCGATGATCGCGTAGACGATGATCGCCACCGGCAGTGCGATCGACGCGTTGATCGGCGTGAGCACGAGGGCGACGCCCGGAACCACCAGCAGCACGGCTAAGAACAGACCGGGCCCCGGGACCAGGCGCTCGCGATACGCGCGCGCTGAAACATCGTTCGTCATTCCTCCATTATCTCCCGCCGGGTCCCGCGGTCCGCTCCGCGCCGGTTCCTCCCGGCCCGATCCGGTAGCCTGTCCGGGTGACTGATGTCGTAGAGATACCCATTCGAGCCGAGGTCCCGCCGAGCTATGCGCACGCCGACGACGCCGGGGCGGATCTCCGCGCGGCCGAGCCGGTCGAACTCGCGCCGGGCGAACGCGCTCTCGTCGGCACGGGCGTGTCGATCGCGCTCCCGGAGGGCTACGCGGCGTTCGTGGTGCCGCGCAGCGGTCTGGCGGCGAAGCACGGGATCACGGTGCTCAACTCGCCCGGAACCGTGGACGCGGGCTATCGGGGCGAGGTCAAGGTGACGCTGTTGAACACCGACCTCGAGAAGACGTTCCGCGTCGAGGCGGGGGACCGCATCGCGCAGATCATCTTCACGCCGGTGTCGCGCGCGGTGTTCGTCCCCGTCGCCGAGCTGCCGGGCAGCGACCGGGGCGAGGGCGGCTTCGGTTCGACCGGCGTGCGCGGTTAGCCACAGGATGCGACCGGCCCGCTATGGGCAG
>JAPSIU010000364.1 GCA_031178565.1 Leucobacter sp.
GATCGAGGACCTCAAGCAGCTGATCTTCGACGTCAAGCGGGCCAACCCGTCTGCGCGCGTCCACGTGAAGCTCGTGAGCCAGTCCGGCATCGGGGCGGTCGCGGCGGGCACGGCGAAGGCTCTGGCCGATGTCATCCTCGTCTCCGGCCACGACGGCGGAACCGGGGCGAGCCCGCTGAACTCGCTCAAGCACGCGGGCACACCGTGGGAGCTCGGTCTCGCCGAGACGCAGCAGACGCTCATGATCAACGACATGCGCGGCCGCGTCGTCGTGCAGGCCGACGGCCAGTTGAAGACCGGACGCGACGTCGTCATCGCCGCTCTCCTGGGGGCCGAGGAGTTCGGCTTCGCCACCAGTGCGCTCGTGGTCGAGGGCTGCATCATGATGCGCGTCTGCCACCTCGACACGTGTCCCGTCGGCGTCGCGACGCAGAACCCCGAGCTGCGCAAGCGCTTCACCGGCAAGCCCGAGTTCGTCGTGAACTTCATGGAGTTCATCGCACAGGAGGTGCGCGAGTACCTGGCCGAGCTGGGCTTCCGATCCATCGACGAGGCCGTCGGGCACACCGAGGCACTCGACGTGCAGCCGGCGGTCGACCACTGGAAGGCGCATGGGCTCGACCTGTCGCCGATCCTGAGCGGACCGGTGTTCGAGGACACGGCGCCGCGGCGTCATGTCCGCGAGCAGGACCACGAGCTGGAGGACCACTTCGACGTCGGGCTCCTCGAGCGTGCCCGCGACGTCGTGGCGCACGGCGGCCACATCTCGATCGACCTGCCGGTGCGCAACACCGAGCGTGCTGTCGGGACCATGCTCGGTCACCACGTCACCAAGGCGCACGGTGAGAACGGGCTGCCCTCCGGGACGATCGAGGTGAACCTCACCGGCTCGGCCGGCCAGTCCTTCGGCGCATTCCTCCCGTCGGGCATCACGCTCCGACTCGAGGGCGATGCCAACGACTACGTCGGGAAGGGCCTCTCCGGTGGAGAGATCGTCGTGCGGCCGGCGCGCGGCGCCGCGTTCGACGCCTCGCAGAACGTCATCGCCGGGAACGTGATCGGCTACGGCGCTACCCGGGGATCGATGTTCCTGCGGGGAGTGGTGGGCGAGCGCTTCCTGGTGCGCAACTCGGGTGCGTCCGCCGTCGTCGAGGGAGTGGGCGACCACGCGCTCGAGTACATGACCGGGGGACTCGCCGTGATCCTCGGGGCGACGGGTCGCAACCTCGGCGCGGGCATGTCCGGCGGCTCCGCCTACATCTACCGGCTCGACGAGTCGCTCATCAACCGCGAGGCCCTCGCGACCGGCGAGCTCGAGCTGCTCGAGCTCGGCTCCGGCGACGTGGCGATCCTCCGGGATCTTCTCGAGCGGCACGTCGAGGAGACAGGGTCGGACCTCGCCGAGCGCCTGCTCGCCGATCTCGATACCGAAGCGGCCAACTTCACGCGCGTTCTGCCGCGTGACTACGCCGCCGTCCTGAAAACCCGTCAGGATGCCGTCGCCGAGGGGCTGGACCCCGACGGCGACGTCGTCTGGACCCGCATCCTGGAGGTGACCCGTGGCTGACCCGAAAGGCTTCCTCAAAGTCACCGAGCGCGAGCTCCCGCCGCGCCGGCCCGTTCCCGTCCGCATCATGGACTGGAAGGAGGTCTACGAGCCGGGCGACTCAGCCGTGATCCGCCGTCAGGCGGGTCGCTGCATGGACTGCGGCGTGCCCTTCTGCCACCAGGGCTGCCCCCTGGGCAACCTGATCCCCGAGTGGAACGACCTGAACTGGCGCGGCGAGGGCCGGGCCGCCATCGAGCGGCTGCACGCCACGAACAACTTCCCCGAGTTCACCGGCAGGCTCTGCCCGGCGCCCTGTGAGAGCGCGTGCGTCCTCGGCATCAACCAGCCCCCCGTCACGATCAAGCAGATCGAGGTCTCCACCATCGATGAGGCCTTCGCGCACGGCTGGGTCGAGGCGGAGCCTCCCGGGCGGCTCACGGGCAAGACCGTCGCCGTGGTCGGGTCGGGGCCCGCCGGCCTCGCCGCCGCCCAGCAGCTGACCCGGGCGGGTCACACCGTCGCCGTCTACGAGCGCGACGATCGCATCGGCGGTCTGCTGCGCTACGGCATCCCGGACTTCAAGATGGAGAAGCGGCACCTCGAGGCGCGGCTGCGCCAGATGCGGGACGAAGGCACCCGCTTCCGAGCCGGAGTGGAGATCGGCAAGGACATCTCATGGGCGGACCTGCGCGCGCGTTACGACGCGGTGGTCATCGCGACCGGTGCCACGGTGCCGCGCGACCTCGCCATCCCGGGTCGCGACCTCGACGGCGTGCACTTCGCGATGGAGTACCTCGTCGAATCCAACAAGGCCGTCGCCGGTGATCAGGTGCCGCATCAGATCCACGCGGAGGGCAAGCACGTGGTCGTCATCGGCGGCGGCGACACCGGCGCGGACTGCATCGGCACCGCGCACCGTCAGGGCGCGCTGAGCGTGACCAACCTGGCGATCGGCGCACAGCCGCCCGAGGCTCGCCCGGAGAACCAGCCCTGGCCGATGACCCCGACGGTGTTCGAGATTGCATCCGCGCACGAGGAGGGCGGCGAGCGGTCGTTCCTCGCGTCCACGGTCGAGTTCCTCGGCAACGAGGCGGGCGAGGTCCGCGCGCTGCGCGTCGCCGAAACGGAGTTCGTCGACGGACGGCGGGTTCCCAAGAGCGGCACCGAGCGCGAGATCCCCGCCGACCTCGTGCTGATCGCGATGGGCTTCACGGGTCCCGAGCGCACAGCGCTCGAGCAGCAGCTCGGCACGCTGTTCACCTCCCGCGGCAACGTCGAGCGCGCCGAGGACTGGCAGGCCGGAACGCAGGGCGTGTTCGTCGCCGGCGACGCCGGTCGTGGCCAGTCGCTGATCGTGTGGGCGATCGCCGAGGGGCGCGCCGCCGCATCCGCCGTCGACGAGTACCTCATGGGCTCGACCAACCTCCCCGCACCCGTGCGGCCGACGGACGTCGCGATCGGGCTCCAGCACGCCTAGGCTGAGACCGTTCACAATCTCCCCTCA
>JAPSIU010000365.1 GCA_031178565.1 Leucobacter sp.
AGCAGGTGCAGCGCGTACTTCTCGTCGCCGATCACGACCGTGTGGCCGGCGTTGTTGCCGCCGTTGAACTTGACGACGTAGTCGACGCGGCTGCCGAGCAGGTCGGTCGCGCGCCCCTTCCCCTCATCGCCCCACTGGGCACCGGTGATGAGTACAGCGGGCATCTCAGCCCCTTCCTTCGCGGCCAGGCAATTACCGGCCCAGTCTATCGAGCCTCGGAATGAGTCTGAGGACGCGATCCGACTTCGTCCACAACCCACCAGTTCACGGTTCCGCTGGGAAGTTATCCACATTCTCCGATTTCGGGATCCGGAGCTGCTCGATCCGTGCCACAGTTTCGGCTATCGCAGGCAGAATGGAGGCATGGTCTCGATGAACGAACCGCAGGTCTGGACCCTCATCGGCGTGTTCGCCGCGTCGATGGTCGGCGTCATCACACTCGTACTGCGCATGATGAACACGCAATTCGCAGCCGTCACACGACAGTTCGACTCCATGAACCGTCAGTTCGACTCCATGCGCCAAGAGCTCAGGAGTGAAATCGCGTCACTGCGCAACGAGAACAGCGCTCGTTTCGAGACCCTGGGCGCGCAGATCTCTCACCTTGATCGCGACGTCCAGGCGATCTCGAAGCGCGTCTTTCCCGAGTAGTGCGACGGCCTACCGCCCCTCGAGCGCCGGGATCGCCGCGGGATCCGCTCCGTTCAAGAACTCCGTGAGTCGCTCCACTTCGGAGGTCTCTCCGATGCGGCCCGCGGCGCGGCGCAGCGCGTACAGGGCGCGCAGCACCCCTCGGTTCGGTTCGTGCGACCAGGGCACGGGCCCCGCGCCCCGCCAGCCCGACTTCCGGAGCGCGTCGAGACCGCGGTGATAGCCGACGCGGGCGAAGGCGTACGCCTCGATCTCCCGGCCCGCGGCGTCGGCCGCGTCCGCGAGCACCGCCCAGGCGAGCGGCGACTCCGGGTGCTCCCGCACCACGGTCT
Source organism: Leucobacter sp. (assembly GCA_031178565.1). Classification (GTDB taxonomy): domain Bacteria; phylum Actinomycetota; class Actinomycetes; order Actinomycetales; family Microbacteriaceae; genus Leucobacter. The sequence goes on from JAPSIU010000365.1 coordinate 984, forward strand.
CGGGGTCGCGCCCCGCCTCGAGCGCGGTCGTCACCGCGGACTCCGCCGCGAGCAGGGTGGGTTCGGGGCCGAGGAGATTCTCACCGATCATGCCGCCAGTCTATGGGGCGGCGCGGCGCAGGCCCGATGCACCGTCGGCCTGCAGGCGCGGTCGCGGGGAGTCCGTCGGCGGCTCAGCGGTAGTTCACGAACTGCAGGGCGACATCCACGTCCGCGCCCTTGAGCAGCGCCATCGTCGCCTGCAGATCGTCGCGGCTCTTCGAGGAGACCCGCAGCTCGTCTCCCTGGATCTGGCTCTTGACGCTCTTGGGCCCTTCATCGCGGATGAGCTTGTTCAGCTTCTTCGCCGTGGCCTGGTCGATGCCCTCCTTGAGCTTCGACTCGATCCGGTACTCCTTGCCGCTCGCGTAGGGCTCACCGCTGTCGAGCGCCTTGAGCGACATCCCGCGCTTGATGAACTTCGACTGGAGCACGTCGAGCACGGCGTTGGCGCGCTCCTCGGTGTTCGCCTTGATGAGGATGGAGTCGCCGCTCAGCGACACGTCGGCGCCCACTCCCTTGAAGTCGTAGCGCTGCTCGACCTCCTTGCGGGCCTGGTTCACCGCGTTCTCGACCTCCATCGAGTCGATCTTGCTCACCACGTCAAACGAAGAATCAGCCATGCTCCCAGCCTACCGGCCGATGCGGCCTTCCAGAAAGGCTCCGATTCGCGCGGGACAGGGCACGGCAGACGTCATGATTCGCAATGTGTGGAATAAGGAGAACGAATGTTTTGCTAAGCTCTACGACGGCCGCGGGTGCACACGCTCCCGCACATACGCTTCCTCCCCGAAAGGACCTCACGTGTCGACAACCACGGCGAGCACACGCACTCCACGCCGCCTGCCCGGCTGGCTCACCTCGTTCGGCTGGCAGATCCTCGCAGCCCTCGTCCTCGGCCTCGTGCTGGGCGCGCTCGCGATCTCCCTCGGCCCGGATGCCGAGGACAACCCCAACGGCCTGCACGCGACTCTCGCCACCATCGGCGACAGCTACGTCTCGCTGCTGCGCGCCGCGGTCGTTCCGCTCGTCTTCACGGCGATCGTCTCGAGCATCGTCGGCCTGCGCAAGGTCACGAACGCCGCGCGCCTCGCCGGCCAGACGCTGCTCTGGTTCGCGATCACGGCCCTCATCTCGGTGACGATCGGCATCGCCCTCGGAGTCGCGTTCCAGCCCGGCACGACGGCCTCCCGGTCCGAGCTCACCCCCGAGGATCCGTACACGGTGGGCACCTGGTGGAACTTCCTCATCGGTCTCGTGCCGTCGAACTTCCTCGGTCTCACCGTGAGCGCGTCCGCGGACGACGCCGGCGTGATCACCGCCAGCCCCGGCTTCAACGTGCTGCAGGTCATCGTCGTCTCCGTCGCCGTGGGCATCGCGGCACTCAAGATCGGGGAGAAGGCAGAGCCCTTCATCCGGCTCACCGAGTCCGCGCTCGCGGTCATCCAGAAGGTGCTGTGGTGGATCATCCGCATCGCCCCCCTCGGCACGCTCGGCCTCATCGGCAACGCCGTCGTCGAGTACGGCTGGGACAAGATGGGCTCGCTCACCTGGTTCGTCGCCGTGCTCTACGCGGGCCTCGCCATCGTCCTCTTCGTCGTCTACCCGCTGATCGTGAAGACGAACGGCCTCTCGATCAGGCAGTACTTCTCGGGCGTGTGGCCCGCGGTGCAGCTCGGCTTCGTGAGCCGCTCCTCGATCGGCACGCTGCCGCTGACGCAGCGCGTGACGGAGCGCAACCTCGGCGTGCCCCGCGAGTACGCGTCCTTCGCGGTGCCGCTCGGCGCGACGACCAAGATGGACGGCTGCGCCGCGATCTACCCGGCCGTCGCGGCGATCTTCATCGCGCAGTTCTTCGGCATCGAGCTCACGCTCGTGCAGTACCTGCTCATCGTGCTCGTGTCCGTCGTCGGCTCCGCCGCGACCGCCGGCACGACCGGCGCGACCGTCATGCTGACCCTCACGCTGTCGACGCTCGGGCTCCCGCTCGAGGGCGTCGGCCTGCTGCTCGCCGTCGACCCGATCATC
>JAPSIU010000366.1 GCA_031178565.1 Leucobacter sp.
ATCGGCACTGCGCCGATCCTCCCCGCCCTGTTCTGTCAGCCCAGCTGCTGCACGCGAACCGTGTTCCCGGCGGGATCCCGGAACGCGAAGTCGCGAGTGCCCCAGTCCTGATCCATCGGCTCCTGCAGCACATCCGCCCCGGAGGCCTCCACCTTCTCGAAGAGCGCCTGGAGCTCATCGGTGGCGAAGACGACGGAGGCGTAGGCGCCCTTCGCGATGAGCTCGTTGATGACCCGGCGCTCGTCGTCGGTGAGTCCGGGGTCGACGGCGGGAGGCGTCAGCACGATCGAGGTGTCGGGCTGGTTCGCGGGTCCAACCGTGATCCAGCGCATATCCTCGTATCCGACATCGTTGCGCACTTCGAAGCCGAGAACGTCTCGGTAGAAGGCGAGCGAGGCCTCGGGATCGGTGTCGGGCAGGAACGTGACGTGAATGTTGATCTTCATGTCTGCCAAGCTACTCGGCTTCCCCCGACGGAACTTCTCGATTCCTGACCGGTTTCGTGACGCGCATGGTGATGATCCCGGGCAGCCCGGTGAGAGGACCGGATCCCTCGCTCCGGTACCGGCCGGGCGGGATCCCCACCAGCTCGGTGAAGCGGGTCGTGAAAGTGCCGAGCGATCCGTAACCGACGGCGAAGCAAACCTCCGTGGCGCTGAGGTCGCCCCGGCGCAGCAGAGTCATGGCCCGCTCGATGCGGCGGGTCATGAGGTAGCTGTAGGGAGATTCGCCGTAAGCCGCGCGGAACTCTCGGCTCAGGTGCCCCGCCGACATCCCGACGCCTTGGGCGAGCGCCTCGACGTCGAGCGGCTTCGCGTACTCGCGGTCGATCCGGTCCCGTACGCGGCGGAGCAGTACGAGATCGCGAAGCCGCTGATCCGCGCTTCCCCTCGCGCTCACCACCCCATACCCCATACCTCACGCCCGGACGCGGGATCGCGGGGTGATCAGTACCCCGTCGGGCTGGAGCCGGTCGGGATCCGACCCGCCGGGAGATCGAATCGACGGCCCTCGGGCTTCGAGGGGAGGCACGCCAGCACGATCAGCGCGATCCCTCCCGCGAACGGCACGAAGGAGAGGAAGTAGAGCGGTCCCGCGAGGTTGGCGTCGTGGAGCCGCCGCCAGGTGACCGCGATCGTGGGGAGGAGGAGCGCCAGGGAGAACAGCATGGCCACCCCGTACGCGACGAGGAGGAGCACGATCATGCCGAGCGGCGGATCCTCGGCTCCGGCGATCGCCTCGGACGCGATACCGACGTAGGCGATGACCATGAGGATCCCGGGCCCGAGTCCGACGAGGAGGGTGAAGAGCGCCGCCCACCAGAATTCGCTTCGCGAGGCGCGACCGGTGAACCTCACGTACCCGGTGAAGAAGCGCTTGACCGCTTGGCCGAACGTGGCGCCGTAGAGCGGACGGCCGAGGTCGGCGGGATCACTCGCGCCGTCGAACGGCTCGCCGGGTCCCGGGTCGGGAAGCCCGCCTGCGGGGCCGTACTGAGCGGGCGCGTACGGTCCTGCCTCGGGCGCGGCGTACTGGGGCGCCAGCGGCGGGGCGTACTGCGGCGGCACCGGCGGGGCGTACTGCGGCGGCCGCTCGGCCTCTTCGGGCTGTTCGGCGTTCTCGGGCCGTTCGGAGAAGGGCGGGTACGTCATGAGTAAGAGGTTCCAGCTTCCGGTTGGTGCACATCCGACGCTTCCATCGTAGAGGGGTTGCCGGCGGTAGGCTTGATCCATGAGCAATCCACGTGCCGGCAAGGTGGCAGAGCGAATTCAGCAGATCATCGCGAGGCGGCTCGAGAAGGGGCTGCGGGATCCCCGCCTCGGCTTCGTCACGATCACCGACGTCCGCGTCACCGGCGACCTGCAGCACGCGAGCGTCTTCTACACCGTGTACGGCGACGAGCAGGAGCAGACGGACTCGGCGGCGGCGCTGCAGGCCGCCACTGGGATGCTGCGCAGGGAGGTCGGCAAACAGCTCGGCACGCGCCTCACGCCGAGCCTCGAGTTCATCCACGACGAGCTGCCGGAGAGCGCGCAGCACCTGAACGAGCTGCTCGAGGAGGCGCGGCGCCGTGACGAGGCGGCGCAGGCTCTCGCGGCGACGGCGCAGTATGCGGGCGAGGCCGATCCCTACGCGAAGCCGCGGGATCTGGACGAGGAGGACGAGGACGGGCTCGATGAGGAGGACCTCGCCGACGACGAGGATCGCGACTAGGTCTCCGGGGCGCCTACGGCAGCCGGGCGCCCCCCTCGAACTCGACCACGAGGCCGTCCGCGATGAGCGAGTCGTAGGCGCGCCTCGGCTGTTCGGGATCCCGCGTCCCGCCGTCCGCTCCTGCCGCCAGCACCGTCTCGAGCGGCACGGGGTCGGCTGACCGGCGCAGCAGAGCCATGATCCGTCCGCGGACCTGGCGGTCGCTGCCCTCGAACTTCGCCTGGCGCGGGCGCTTCTCGGGGGCGTTGTCGGGGTAGCCCGCCCCCCTCCACTCGCACCAGGCCGCCACGGGGCACTCCGAGCAGCGGGGTGCGCGGGCGGTGCAGACGACCGCTCCGAGCTCCATCGCCGCCGCGTTGAAGACGGAGGCCTCGACCGGATCCTCCGGCAGCAGCGCGTTCATGTCGTCGAGGTCGCCCGGAGTCGGCATCCCGGCCGCCGCGCGTCCGTGCAGGAGGCGCGCCAGCACCCGGCGCGTGTTCGTGTCGACGACGGGGTGCCGCTCGCCGAAGGCGAAAGCCGCGACGGCCCGAGCGGTGTACGGGCCGATCCCCGTGAGCGCGAGCAGTCGATCGACGTCCGAGGGCACGGCGTCGCCGTGCAGCTCGGCGATCTCCACGGCGGCTCGATGCAGCCAGAGCGCGCGGCGGGGGTAGCCGAGGCGATCCCAGGCGCGGACGGCCTCCCCGGGCTCCTCGGCCGCGAGCGCCGAGGGTGTCGGCCAGCGTTCGATCCACGCGGTCCAGCGCGGGATGACCCGATCCACCTGGGTCTGCTGCAGCATGAACTCGGAGACGAGCACCGCCCACGGCGAGGCCGGTACCTCGCCGTGGG
>JAPSIU010000367.1 GCA_031178565.1 Leucobacter sp.
AGCACGCCCTGCGGACTCTCCTTGTACGCGAGCAGCAGTTCGCGGTCGACCGAGACGTAGTTCTGCCCGTACGGGTTGTAGATCTTCGACGTCGGGAAGTACGAGTCCATGCCGAACGTGCGCGCCTCATCCGGGATGATCGGCACGAAGCGCGGGCCGAAGCCCTTGTCGCGCATGAGGTCCTTGAGCATGCGCACGAACACCATGGTGGTCGCGGCCTCCTGCGTACCGCTTCCCTTCGCCGCGATCGCGTAGCTCTTCGGCTCGGGCAGGGCGAGCTCGGTGCGCTTCGCCCGGCGCTCCGGCAGATAGCCGCCGAGCGCGCGGCGGCGCTCGTGCATGTACTTGATGGTCGGATCGTCGTCGCCCGGGTGGTAGTAGGGCGGGCGGTACGGATCGGCTTCGAGCTGCGCATCCGAGATGGGGATGTGCATGGTGTCGCGGAAGAGCTTCAGATCCTCCAGCGTCATCTTCTTCATCTGGTGGGTCGCGTTGCGGCCCTCGAAGTGCGGACCGAGGCCGTACCCCTTCACGGTCTTCGCGAGGATCACGGTGGGACGGCCCTTGTGCTCCATCGCGGCCTTGTAGGCGGCGTACACCTTGCGGTAGTCGTGACCGCCGCGGCGCAGCTGCCAGATCTGGTCGTCGGTGTAGCCGTCGACGAGCCGCAGCGCCCGCTCGTCCTTGCCGAAGAAGTGGTCTCGGATGAACCCGCCGCTCTCCGCCTTGTAGGTCTGGTAGTCGCCGTCGGGCGTGGTGTTCATGACGTTGAGGAGCGCGCCCTCGGTGTCGCGGGCGAGCAGCTCGTCCCACTCACGGCCCCAGATCACCTTGATGACGTTCCAGCCCGCGCCGCGGAAGAAGCTCTCGAGCTCCTGGATGATCTTGCCGTTGCCGCGCACCGGGCCGTCGAGGCGCTGCAGGTTGCAGTTGATCACGAAGGTGAGGTTGTCGAGGCCCTCGTTGGCCGCGACCTGCAGCTGGCCGCGGCTCTCGACCTCGTCCATCTCGCCGTCGCCGAGGAACGCCCAGACGTGCTGGTCCGACGCGTCCTTGATGCCGCGGTTGGTGAGGTACTTGTTGAACTGCGCCTGATAGATCGCGTTGATCGGGCCGATGCCCATCGACACGGTCGGGAACTGCCAGAAGTCGGGGAGCAGGCGGGGGTGCGGGTAGCTCGGGAGGCCGTTCGGGGCGTGCGACTTCTCCTGCCGGAAGCCGTCGAGCTGATCCTCGGTGAGCCTGCCCTCGAGGAAGGCTCGGGCGTACACGCCGGGGGAGGCGTGGCCCTGCACGAAGATCTGATCTCCGCCGCCGGGGTGATCCTGGCCGCGGAAGAAGTGGTTGAAGCCGACCTCGTAGAGCGAGGCGGCGGAGCCGTAGGTGGAGATGTGACCGCCCACGCCGATGCCGGGGCGCTGCGCCCGGTGCACGGTCATGGCCGCGTTCCAGCGGATCCACGAGCGGTACTGACGCTCGGTGTCGTGGTCGCCCGGGAAATCGGGCTCGTCGTCGGAGGCGATGGTGTTGACGTAGTCCGTCGTCGGCACCTGCGGAACGTTGAGGTGGAGCTGGCGGGACCTGTCGAGCAGGCTCGTCATGATCTCGCGGCCGCGGCCCGCCCCGCGCTCCTCGACGACCGCGTCGAGGGATTCGCGCCACTCGGCGGTCTCCTGAGGATCCATGTCGTCGCGATCGGGTGCGTAGGGATCCTGCGTGTTCACAGCCAAGATTGTTGCTCCATTTCACCATGAGGCGTGCGGTGCAGCGGGCGCGGCTTTGTGCACCCGTGCGCAGCACGAATGGTCCCCGCTGGTCGCGGTTCTCCGACCAGACTATCGAACACGCACCATGAAACACCGAATCTTCTTGTGGGGAGTGTCAGGTCCGCACAATCTGCGGATGCGCCGGGGAGGCGACGAGTCGATAGTGTGGTCGAGTCGGATCGTTCGGGTCGGATCACTCATCAGGGCGCATCGCGCGCCGCAAGGAAAGGTGGCACGCATGGTGCTCGAGGTCGGCGCGGAGGCGCCTGATTTCACGTTGTCGGATCAGCACGGCGAGGAGCTGACGCTGAGCGAGCTCGTCGCGGAGGGGCCGGTCGCGCTCGTCTTCTTCCCGCTCGCGTTCTCCGGGATCTGCACGGGGGAGCTGTGCGAACTGCGGGACAACCTCTCGGTCTTCGCCGACAGCAAGGTGCGCCTCCTCGGGATCTCCGTGGACTCGGTGTACTCGCTGAAGGCATGGGCGGAGCAGGAGGGCTACGAGTTCTCGATCCTCTCCGACTTCTGGCCGCACGGCGCCGTGGCGCGGGAGTACGGCGTCTTCGTGGAGGAAGCGGGAATCGCGACGCGCGCGACGCTCGTGATCGGCGAGGATCGCCGGGTGCTAGCGTCGTTCGAGACGGCTCCCGGTGAGGCGCGCGACTTCGGCGCGTACCGCGAGGCTCTCGAGTCGCTCACCGAAGGTGCGTCGGCGTAGCGGGCTTGCGCCGTAGTCGCTGATTCGTGCCCGCGAGCGGATCTCCCCTAGAATCGGGGAGTTCGCCTCGCGGACGAGGGGCCTGTAGCTCAGCTGGTAGAGCGCCACGTTTACACCGTGGATGTCGTCGGTTCGATCCCGGCCGGGCCCACCAGAAGGTCGTCGTTCAAACCGGCGACCTTTCCGGTTTTACCCGCCTGGACTGCGGTGTCGTCCGTGCGGGAGGCCGCGAGGGACTGCACTGCCGGGTCGAACAGGTAGTTGAACGGCTCGCCTGGTTCCCCGTCGATCCCGTCGTCGTTGACGAACATGCGCTCGAAGAACGCCTGGTTCGCGATGCGGCGCAGCGAGTCGTCCACGCTCATGTAGACCTTGTGCGCGTCACCGGCCAGGGCGAGGCAGTCGTCCAGGTGGGCGCGGGCCTGCTCGTACTCGATGCTGGATGCCTCGATTCGTGAGTCGAGGAACGAGACCTGTCTCGCGATTCGGTCCTGCTCGGATTTGAGCAGGTCGAGGGGTACTGCTCCGGCGTAGTGGGCTTGCAGG
>JAPSIU010000368.1 GCA_031178565.1 Leucobacter sp.
AAGCGACTGATGACCCCGCCGGTCATGCCGAGGCCTCGGGAAACTCGATGATCTGGCGCACCGCATCGCCGTGCGCCAGCGCGTCCAGGCCCCGATTGATGTCGTCCAGCGGGATACGCGCCGTGATCAACTTCTCCAGCGGAAGCCGTCCCTCGCGCCAGAGCCCCTCGTAGAAGGGGATGTCTCGCGCGGGAACGGCTGAGCCGAGATAGCTGCCGATGATTTCGCGTGCGTCGGCGACGATGCCAAGCGGCGAGATGCGCGCCTCGGCGGTGGGGGCCGGGAGGCCCACGGTAACGGTGCGGCCGCCGGGGGCGGTGATCCCCACCGCGAGTTCGAAGGCGGCGACGACGCCGGCGCACTCGACGACCAGATCCGCTTTGAGCCCCTCTGCCCCCACCTGTTCCGGGGTGAGGGCGCGGTGCGCACCGAGCTCATGCGCCAGCCGCACCTTGTCGGGGTTCGCGTCGATGCCGATCACCGTGATGTCGTCGAGCGACGCCGCTACGAGCAGAGCCGCCATTCCGACTCCGCCGAGGCCGACGACCGCCACCGTCTGGCCCGCGACGGGACGTCCGGCGTTGAGGACGGCTCCGCCGCCGGTGAGCACGGCGCAGCCGAGCACCGCGGCGATGTCGGGCGGCACGTCGTCTCCGACCGGAACGAGTGATCTCCGATCCATGACCGCATAGTCGGCGAAGCCGGATACCCCGAGGTGGTGCGAGACGCTTTCCGCGCCCAGGTGAAGGCGTCGGCCGCCCTCCATGAGCACGCCCTCTCCATTGGCCCGTGAGCCGACTGAGCACGGCAGCCGGCCCTCCGTATGGCACGCTGCGCAGTCGCCGCAGCGGGGCAGGAAAGCCGCGACCACGCGTTGGCCGGCGTGGAGATCTCGGATCGCCGCACCGACCTCGACGACGGTCCCCGCCGCCTCATGTCCCAGCAGCATGGGCAGGGGGCGCTCCCGATTCCCATCCACGACGGAGAGATCCGAGTGACAGATACCGGCGGCTTCGATGCGGACCAGGACCTCCGTCTCCCGTGGCGGGTCGAGCTCGAGTTCGACGATGTCCAGCGGACGCGTCGTCTCATACGGGGGCAGCACGCCTGGGCGGTCGAGCACAGCTCCACGAATTCGCATACCGGGGTCTCCTTTGATCGCATTCCCATTCTCGGAGCGAATCTCGACCGGGGCTATGTAATATCCTTCCTGTTTGTGGCAGATTTAGTGGAGAAATCGACACTCAGGAGGGATTATGGGTCATTCCACCGGCCTCACGCAGGCGATCGCGGAGGATCTGACGGCGCTCCACGATCCTGACCTGATCCTGACGAGCCTCGTGCGCAGAGTCCGCGCGGCCCTCGGATGCGATCTCGCGTATGTGAGCCTGAACGATCCAGACGCGCGGGAGACCCGGATTCGGTTCGCCGACGGTGTCCGCACCTCCGAGTACGCTTCGATCCGCATGCCGATCGGTACCGGTGTCCTCGGTCTCGCCGCTGCCGGGGTGACTACGGAGAGCCCCGACTACCTCCCCGATGCGGCGCGGTTGCACATCGAAGCCGTCGATGTCGCCGTGCACGTCGAGGGGGTCCGCGCCATCCTCGGGACCCCGCTGCGGGCGGGCGGAGAGGTCATCGGGGCGCTCACGATCGCCAACCGCACACCCGGCGGGTTCACTGCCGAGCAGCGCACCGACCTCGAAGACGCCGCGCTCATCGCGTCATCGGCTGTCGAGGTCTACCGCCTGAGGCACGAGATCGAGGACCGCCGACGCGTGCACGACGAACAGCTGTCGCGTCTGCGCGAACACGCGACAGTATCGGCCGAGCAGCTCGCCCTGACGCAGCAGCTCGCGACCGCGCTTTCCCGGGGGCAGGGATCCGAACAGCTCGTGGAGATCGCTGCGACTGCGATCGGAGGGACGGTGCGACTCGGTGAGCTCCCGGCTGACGCCCCGGGATCCACGACGGCGTTCCCGTTGGAGACCGGGGGCAGCGTCGAAGTCGTCGGCTCCGATCCGCGGATCACGGATGTCCTCGCGCCGACGATCGCCACCTTCCTCTCCGTTGCGCTGCTGTACGAGCATGCGATCGACGATGCCCGGCACTTCAGGGAGGCCGAACTCGTCGAGCGACTCGTGGAGCCGCCCTCGAATCTTCCCGGGCCGGCGCCCCGGACCGGATTGCCCGGAGCGGAACCGTTCGAGGTCATCGTCGCCGAGATCGATGATCCGCTCGCCCTCCGCTCGGCTCTGGGCCGAGTTCGACGCTTGCTGGGTCCGCGGGTGATCTCCGCGACCAGGCGGGGCAGCGCCACGCTCATCGCACGAAGCAGCAGCCACCTGCGGCCGATCCTGCTCGAGGCTCTGCATCCTTTCCGGTACTACGCGGGCATCGCGTTGGCGGACGACGATCCCGGGCTTCCCGCAGGGCATGCCGAAGCCGTGTTGCTTGCGAGGGCTTCCCGGCGGCTCGGGCGCTCCGGGCGGCTGACGTCCTGGGACGATCTCGGTGTCGTTGCGTTCGCGATCGGCGGCGGGCCGGCGGATGCGCGCGAGTTCGTCGCATCACACCTCGCAGCCATCGGGGGAGGATCCGAACGCAACGTCGCGCTCCGGCAGACGGCTCTGCACTACCTCGACACTCGGGGTTCCGTCCCCGAGGTCGCGCGACGACTCGCCATCCATGAGAACACCGTTCGCCAGCGGATCGGACGCCTCGATGTCCTCATCCCCGGATGGCGACACGGCGACAAGAGCCTGGACGTGCATGTGGCTCTCCGCGCCCAGCTGCTGCTCGACGAGTGATCGGTGGGCGGGGACGCCGCGGCGGGCGTTCTTCAGCATGGCGGCGTCCGCCGGCGTGAGGTCCAGAGGAGCAGCAGGCGGCCCAGAAGCCGCTGCTCGGATAGTTCGGACGGTGCCGCGCGCGGCTATCTCCGCCGGCGGTGCACTCGCCCGCCGAGGGTGCATTCGTCGTCGCGCGAACGCGTAGCACCTCGGCGGGCGAGTGCA
>JAPSIU010000369.1 GCA_031178565.1 Leucobacter sp.
GGCCTCGCCGAGGCGCCCCGCATCAACATGGGAGGCGAAGGCGTCGACGAGCGGCTCGTCACGCCCCGCTCCGAGGACCGCGTCCAGGTGATCCGGTCCTCGCTTTCGCCGGGCGCCCACGGCGGCGAGGCGATGTACACCGTCAACTGCAGCGTCGAGGCGCTGCACGTGATCGAGGGCCGCGTCACGGTCTCCTTCGGCGCGCGGGAGGAGGCACTCGCCGCGGGAGACACGCTCACCTTCCCGGGCCGCACACCGCACACCTGGCGAACGGACGAGGAGAGCGCGGAGATCGCGTGGATCCTGGTGCCCGCCGCGTGGAGCGGATCGAGCTGACCCGCGGGCCGTACCGCATCGGATCCTGGGCGATCACAGCGGATGGGCACGCGACGCACAGCGGAATCGCCGCCTCCCCTTCTACGCTGCTGCGTATGGCACGGTTCGCAGCAGGGATCATCGCAGTGGCGGCGGGGTGTCTCGTGCTGACCGGTTGCACGGCACCACCGCCTCCCGCTGAGCCCCCGCCGCGCCCCGAGCCCCGGGAGGAGGCGATCCGAATGGCCGCGGTCGGCGACTCCATCACCGCGGGAGACAGCATCGATCTCGCGGGCGGCGTCCCTGGCCCCCAGTCGTGGGTGAGCTACGCGGTCGGATCGGAGATCGAGTTCGTCGGGGGCTGGGCCGGATGGGGCGCGAACACGGCGGGCATGGCGAACGCGATCGCGCAGCCTCTCGACGCCGACGTGCTCGTCATCCTCGCGGGAACGAACGACGCCGGCTGGACTCCCCACCGGCAGATCGGGAACAACCTGTCCCTGATCGCTTCGACCGCAGGCGTGGACGCCGTCGTGCTGTCATCGGTACCGCCGAACGACCTCGCCCCGGGCAACACGGAAGAACTGAACGCGTATCTCGAGCGCTTCGCCGCGCACCAGGACTGGGTCTGGGTCGACGCCGCGGCCGGTCTCCGTGACGGGGACCGCTACGCCGAGGGCATGAGCTACGACGGCGTGCACCCGACCGAGCAGGGTGCGCGGGTGCGCGGCGAGGCGATCGCTCCGGCGGTCCTCGACGCTCTCGGGGAGGAGTGACGCGCTCGGGAGTGACGCGATGGCGCGATCTGCGGGGTCGACTGCAGCTTCCTGCTGTCGGGGGGCGGTGGGCGGCGCTGGGGTGTGCCGCGCGGGCGCGATCGGGGGGGGGGGCCCTGCCGGGCGCGGCCCCCCCTCTTCTCTACGCTCGGATGCCGGCGAGCGTCTTCTTGCCCCTGCGCAGCACGGCGTAGCGGCCGTGCAGCAGGTCCTCGCCCGCGAGCGCGCGATCCTCGGCGTCCACCGCCGCGTTGTTCACGTAGACTCCGCCCTGCGCGATCGCTCGCCGGGCCTCGCCGAGGCTCTTCACGAGCCCGGCCTCGACCATCAGCTGCACGATCGGGGAACCCGCGGTTCCCGTCGCACTCGGCAGCTCGGTGATCGCCGCGGCGAGCGCCGCCTCGTCGAGCGCCGCGAGATCGCCGCGCCCGAACAGCGCCTCGGATGCGTCGATCGCGCCCTGCGCCGCCGCGGGACCGTGCACGAGCGTCGTCACCTCGAGCGCGAGCCGCTTCTGGGCGGCGCGCTTGAAGGGTTCCTCCGCCACCTGCCGGGCGTAATCCTCGATCTCCGCGCGCGCGAGGAAGGTGAACACCTTGAGTCGCGCGATGACGTCGGCGTCCGCCTGATTGAGCCAGAACTGGTAGAAGGCGTAGGGCGAGCACATCTCGGGATCCAGCCAGATGGCGTTGCCCTCGCTCTTGCCGAACTTCGAGCCGTCCGAGTTGGTGATGAGCGGCGTCCCGATCGCGTGGGCGGATCTGCCCTCGACCTTGCGGATGAGATCCGTACCGCTCGTGAGATTGCCCCACTGATCGCTGCCGCCCGACTGCAGCACGCAGTCGTACTGGCGGAAGAGCTCGAGGAAGTCGAAGCCCTGCAGCACCTGGTAGCTGAACTCGGTGTAGCTGATCCCCTCCTCCGAGTTCAGCCGCGCCGCGACCGCGTCCTTCTTCAGCATCGTGCCGACGCGGAAGTGCTTGCCCACCTCGCGCAGGAAGTCGATCGCCGAGAGCGGCGCCGTCCAGTCGAGATTGTTGACGAGCCGTACGGCGTTGTCCCCCTCGCCCGAGAGGAAGCGGGAGACCTGTCGCTGCAGTCGGGCCACCCACTCCGCGACCGTCTCACGGCTGTTGAGGGTGCGCTCGGCGGTGGGGCGGGGATCGCCGATGAGACCGGTGGATCCGCCGACGAGGCCGAGGGGCTTGTGGCCCTTCAGCTGGATCCGGCGCAGCAGGAGCAGCTGCACGAGATTGCCGAGGTGGAGGCTCGGCGCGGTGGGATCGAAGCCGCAGTAATAGGTGAACGGCTCGCCCTCGAGGAGCTCCGACAGCGCCTCGGCGTCGGTGGACACATGGATCAGCCCGCGCCACTCCAGCTCCTCCCACAGGGTGGCGAAGCTGTCGTCGTTGCGCTGGGCCGCCAGGATCTCGGTGCGATCGTTCACTTCAGACACACCGGCAATCGTACCGTGAACGGGAGGCGTCCGCGGTCGCGGGTCCCCTCTTCTCGGGCACCCAGCGACACCGATTCACCGGAGAACACGCGGATTCATGCGCTTCTGCATGTTCGCCGGTGAATCGGTGCTCCTGGATCACGCGCTACGCGACCCGGACGGCGATTCGAGGAGTGCCCGATGCCCCGGTGCTCGGTGCTCGGTGCTCACGCCTACGCGGCGCGGAACTCCGCGATGCGCTCGGCGAGGCGGGCGAGCTGCTCGTCGACCCGCACCCGGGCGGTGCCGCCCGCGCCGACGCGGGAGTTCACCGAGCCCTCGATGGTGAGCACCTCGCGCACGGCCGGAGTCAGGTGCTCCGACACGGAGGCCAGCTCGTCGTCGCTCGGCTCGTGCAGCTCGATCCCGCGCTCCTCGCAGTACCTCACGAGTTCGCCGGAGATCTCGTGCGCGTCGCGGAAGATG
>JAPSIU010000370.1 GCA_031178565.1 Leucobacter sp.
ACTCCCCTTCTGCGATATCGAGCGAGTAGCTCTCGAGAGCGGTGATCACGCTCGTACCGACGTCGAAGACCACCTCGACATCCTCGAGCTGAATCTTCAGTCGGTCGATGCTCGTAGTTGAGCTGGGTGCCATAGTCGGTTCAGTCCTTCGCCGTCGATGTTCTGTATACATTGGAGTATTCTTGAACATGTACAAAGGTAGTGAGACCTGCGGCGCAAGTCAATAGGCCGGGGCAGGCTATCCGCATCGTGATCGACACGACACCGCACTAGACGCAGAAACGCCCGCCCTCCCCGAGCGGGGAGAGCGGGCGCTTCGGAATCCGGAGCCGGAGGGATCCGACCGGGATCGGAACCGATTACTCGGCGGCGGCCTCGGCAGAAACGGCCTCGGCAGGAGCCTCGTCCGCCTCAGCGGCCTGCTCCTCGATCACGGGCTCGAGCGAGAGCTTGCCGCGGTCGTCGACCTTCGTGATCTTCACGAGGATCTTCTGGCCGATCGAGAGCACGTCGTCCACGCTCTCGATGCGCTTGCCACCGGCGAGCTTGCGCACCTCGGAGATGTGCAGCAGGCCGTCCTTGCCGGGCAGCAGCGAGACGAACGCGCCGAAGGCGGCGTTCTTCACAACCGTGCCCAGGTACTGCTCGCCGACCTCGGGGTTCTGCGGGTTGGCGATCGCGTTGACCTGCGCGCGAGCCGCCTCGGCCGAGGGACCGTCCACCGCGCCGATGTAGACGGTGCCGTCGTCATCGATCGAGATGTCGGCGCCGGTCTCGTCCTGAATGCCGTTGATCGTCTTCCCCTTGGGGCCGATCAGCTCGCCGATCTTGTCGACGGGGATCTGCACGCTGATGACGCGGGGCGCGGTGGGCGCCATCTCGTCGGGCGCGTCGATCGCCTGGACGAGCACGTCGAGGATCGTGGTGCGAGCCTCCTTCGCCTGCGACAGGGCGCCGACGAGCACATCCGTCGGGATGCCGTCGAGCTTGGTGTCGAGCTGCAGCGCGGTCACGAACTCCGAGGTACCCGCGACCTTGAAGTCCATGTCGCCGAGCGCATCCTCTGCACCCAGGATGTCGGTCAGGGTCGCGTACCGGGTCTCGCCATCGACCTGGTCGCTGACCAGGCCCATCGCGATGCCCGCGACAGGGGCGCGCAGCGGCACACCCGCGTTGAGCAGCGACAGCGTCGAAGCGCAGACGGAGCCCATCGAGGTCGAGCCGTTGGATCCGAGCGCCTCGGAGACCTGACGGATCGCGTACGGGAACTCCTCGCGGGCCGGCAGCACCGGCACGAGCGCGCGCTCGGCGAGGAAGCCGTGGCCGATCTCGCGACGCTTGGGGCTGCCCACGCGGCCGGTCTCACCGGTCGAGTACGGCGGGAAGTTGTAGTGATGCATGTAGCGCTTGCTGGTGGTCGGCGACAGCGAGTCGATCTGCTGCTCCATCTTCAGCATGTTCAGCGTGGTGACACCCATGATCTGGGTCTCGCCGCGCTGGAAGATCGCCGAGCCGTGCACGCGCGGAATCACCTGGACCTCGGCGTCGAGCGCGCGGATATCGCGCAGGCCTCGACCGTCGATGCGGGCGCCCTCGGTGAGGATCCGGCCGCGCACGATCTTCTTGGTGACGGACTTGTATGCTCCGGAGACCTGAGCCTCGGCGTCGGCGGGGAGCTCCCCCGCCTCGATCTTGGCCGCGATGGCCTCCTTGACGCGCGACTTCAGCGCGTCATCGGCCTCCTGCCGCTCCTGCTTGTCGGCGATCTGGTAGACGCCGGCGAGCTCCGCCTCGGCGAGCTGCTCGACGGCCGCGTACACCTCATCGGTGTAGGGCAGGAAGACCGGGTAGTCCTGGATCTCCTTGGCCGACTGCGCGGCGAGCTGCTCCTGAGCCTTCACGAGCTGGGAGATGAAGGGCTTCGACGCCTCGAGGCCCTGCGCGACGACGGACTCGTCGGGCTTGGTGGCACCGGCCTTGATGAGGTTCCACGAACCCTCGGTCGCCTCGGCCTCGACCATCATGATCGCGACATCCTCGGTACCGTCGGCCTTCGTGACCAGACGGCCCGCGACGGTCAGGTCGAAGACGGCGTCCTTCAGCTGCTCCTCGTTCGGGAAGGCGACCCACTGATCGCCGATGAGCGCGAGACGGACGCCGGCGATGGGGCCGGAGAAGGGCAGACCCGAGATCTGCGTCGAGGCCGAAGCCGCGTTGATCGCGAGCGCGTCGTAGAACTCGCCCGGGGCGATCGACAGCACGGTGATGACGATCTGCACCTCGTTGCGGAGGCCGTCGACGAACGACGGGCGCAGCGGGCGGTCGATGAGACGGCAGACGAGGATGGCCTCCGTCGAGGGTCGTCCCTCGCGGCGGAAGAACGAGCCGGGGATCTTGCCCGCGGCGTACGACCGCTCCTCGACATCCACGGTCAGCGGGAAGAAGTCGAAGTGATCCTTCGGGTGCTTCGATGCGCTGGTGGCCGAGAGGAGCATCGTCTCCTCGTCGAGGTACGCGGCGACCGCGCCCTGAGCCTGCTGTGCGAGACGACCGGTCTCGAAACGGATGGTGCGCTTGCCGAACTTGCCGTTGTCGAGAACGGCCTCGGCGAACTTGATTTCAGGACCCTCCACGGGATCTCCTTACATACGTGAGCGCGCGGCCGACAGCCCCGGATCTCCGGAGCGGATGCTTCGTCCGACCGCGGGTGCTGATGTTCAGTAGAAGACCACCCTGCCGGATCCTGCGGCTTCGCGCAGAACGACGGGAGGGGGACCCACCACCGAAGACCAGCCCGCCAGCCGACGTGCTCGGTTCATCGTTGATGCGGATGTACACCCGCATGATCAGACTACCACCGGCCGCTGACATTGAGATTGGCAGAAGCCTTGGCCGGATCCGACTCGGCCCCTCGGCCGCCCGTGCCTGCACGACTCGACGTCAGCGGCTTCGGCGTGCAGCGGCGCCGTCTACTTGTAGAAGCCCTCGCGCAGGTTGAT
>JAPSIU010000058.1 GCA_031178565.1 Leucobacter sp.
CCCCTCGCCCCGTCTGCGGCCCGAGGCGCTGCGCCAGAGCGACGGCCGCCGGCTGCGCGGCGAGCGCACGCGGCGCAGCATCGTCGACGCCCACTCCGCGCTGCTGCGCGAGGGCGACCTCAAGCCCACCGCGCAGACCATCGCCGAGCGGGCCGGGGTGTCCGTGCGCACCCTGTGGGTCGCGTTCGGCGACATGGAGGGGCTGCTCGACGCCACCACCGACTACTGGCTGCGCTCGGACTGGGAGCTGCGCGAGCAGGTCGAGCCGACGCTCGCGCTGGACGAGCGGCTGGACCGCTTCGTCGCCGAGCGCGCCCGCCGGCTCGAGAACATCGCTCCCGCCGCCCGGGCCCACCATGGTGGTCACCTCGGCGGCGGGAGCGATGTTGGCGACGGCGTCGGCGAGGTAGCCCGTGGTCGCGTACACGCTCAGGCCGCGCTCGTCGCGGGGCGGGGCCGGGGGCGCCGGGGCCTCCGAGCAGGCCGGGAGCGCGAGGGCCGCCGCGAGCACGACGGCCGCCGCGGACGCTGCGCGCCTGGCGGGCGCGGTGACTACCCGGTTGCGCATGTTCTCCTCCCGCCGCGATCTCGCGGTCTCGTTCTCATGGTCAGAAGTATAAGTTCGTCATGACGAACTTTCAAGTACGCCATGCCTCTGAACCTCGAAACGGCCCATGACGGGGATACGCTTGCGCCATGCATCTCTCTTTCTGGGCGCTACGGGGCCTTCCGCTCGCGAGGCTGGCGTGGGGAGGGCTGACGTCCGCGGCGATCCTGGCCACCTTCCTGGACACCGCCTCCCGCGGCCCCGTCAACCCGCTGAACTTCTTCGGGTACTTCACGGTGCAGTCGAACACGCTGCTCGCCGCCGTCGCGATCTCGGCCGGCATCTTCGGCCTGCTCCGGCCGGGCACGCAACCGCGCTGGCTCGTGGTGCTGCGCAGCCTCGCGACGGTGTGCATGGTGATCGTGGGGCTGGTCTACGTCACTCTGCTGGCTCCACTCGGCGCTGCGGGCGGCGTGCCGCTGCCCTGGGCGAACTGGGTGATGCACATCATCGGCCCGGTTCTCGTCGCGCTGGACTGGGTACTCGTCGCGGACCGCGAGGCCCTGCCCTGGCGCATCGCCTTCCTGCAGCTCGTCTATCCCGTCGGCTGGACCGCCGTCGTCCTGCTGCGCGGCGCCACCGATGGCTGGGTGCCCTACCCCTTCCTCGACCCGTCTCAGGGGTATGTCGTGGTCTCGCTCTACGTCGTCGTCGTGGCGGCGGTTTTCTGCCTCGTCTCGTCGGCGGTGGTCTGGTGGTCGCGGCGGTCATCCTCCGCCCTCGCGAGGCCGCTTGCCCCTCGGTCGGTGGAGGCGTAGCATGGTGGCTCGTCGCCCGGGCTGAACGAGCAGCGGTGGATCCGCAGCACAGGCCCGCGCGCGATGCCAGAGGCAGCGAACCGATGAGAAGAGAGCGTTGACGACGAAGGACAGGGCCGCGGACGCACCGATCCTCCTCCGAGGAGACCCGCTCCCCGTGGTCGATGCCAGCGGTCTCGCGGACGCCGGACCCGAGCCCGCGCGAAGCCTGTTGTGGGGCGTCGACCTCACCGAGTGCGGCTCCCGGCGCGAGGCGAAGGCCTGCTGGCAGCACGCGATGTACGGCGTCAAGGCCGAACTCGACCAGCACCCCGAGATCCGGCGCGTGTGCGTCGCCTGCCAGCGCCCCCGCGGCTTCCCGCGGTCGGCGGGCGTGAAGGTTCCCGGCGGCCTGTCGCTGCAGATCCACAACGATCTCGAGCGCGACCGCGGGCGGTACGTGCAGGCGCTCGTGCTCGACGTCACGAGCTGCGAGGAGCCGTCCCTCCTGAGGGAGCGGCTCAGCGAGGCGCTCAGCGGCGACTCGCGCGGCTGGAACGATCTCACGCTCTCGTGGGACGAGATCTCCGACTGCAGCTTCCGCGAGGCCTGGGAGTCGAGCGAGTTCTGACCGCTTCGCGCCGGTGCCGGGCGGCCCCGCCGCCGGCAGCGCCGTCGCCGACTCACCGCCGACGCCGCTCTGCCAGTCGACGCCGCTGAGTGTCAAGGCCCCGACGAGAGGGCGGCAACCGGGTTACATTGAGACACATGGTCACCAAGCTCCTGTCAGTCGGGACCGCCGTCCCCGCCGCGCGTCTCTCGCAGCCGAGGACCCGCGACTTCTTCGCTGCCCAGCCGAACGTCGATCGTCTCACCGCGCGGCTCATCGGGGCGGCGTTCGATCAGTCCGCCATCGAGAGCCGGTACTCCGTCATCGGCGGGATCGACCAGGGATCCGGCCTGTTCACGGACGACTCCGGCGCACTGCGGTCCCCCTCGACGGGAGAGCGCAACGCCGTCTACCGTCGTGAGGCGCCCGCGCTGAACGCGGCGGCGGCGTCCGAGGCGCTCGCCCGTGCGGGACTCGAGGCGTCAGACATCACCCACGTGATCACGGCGTCGTGCACCGGGTTCTTCGCGCCCGGCCCCGACTTCCTCCTCGTCAGAGACCTCGGCGTCCCATCGAGCGCCGAGCGCACCCACATCGGGTTCATGGGCTGCGCGGCGGCCTTTCCCGCGCTCCGCAACGCGACCCGCATCTGCGACGCGCAGCCGGGGTCGGTCGTGCTCGTCGTGTGCACCGAGCTCTGCTCCCTGCACATCCGCTCCTCGCGCGACCCCGAGCAGATCGTCGCCTCCGCGGTCTTCGGCGACGGGGCCGCAGCGGCGATCGTCTCATCCGCCGAGCCGCGGAGAAGCGGCGCGGCCCTCGATGTCGGCGCGTTCTCGACGGCGATCACCGCCGACGGCGAGGAGGACATGGACTGGACGATCGGCGATCACGGCTTCGAGATGCGGCTCACCGCCGAGGTCCCCCGCATCATCGGCCGTGAGATCGCGGGGGTGGTCGGCTCGATGCTGGGCGAGGACGGGTCACCGATCGAGGATGTGGACGCCTGGGCGGTGCACCCCGGCGGTCGCAGCGTGCTCGACCGGGTGCAGACGGGCCTCGGCCTGCCCGACGAGGCGATGGCGGACTCCCGGGCGGTCCTGCGGGACTTCGGCAACATGTCGAGCGCCACGGTGCTGTTCATCCTGCAGCGCATCCTCGCGGACGACTCGCTCGGAAGCGGCGCGCGGATCGCCGGGCTCTGCTTCGGGCCGGGGCTGACGGTGGAGACCGCGCTCTTCACCCGTGTCGAGAGCGCGGCATGAGCCTCTCCGTTCGCGACGAGGATCTCACGGAGCTGATGGACGATCCGGCCTGCGATCCCGTGCGGCTCAGGCGCACCCTGCGTCGCTTCGGCCTCGTCAATCGAGCCGTGTCGCGGTGGGGCCGCGTCTACCGCTCCCATCTCCGTCCGGTCCTCGCCGGCCTGGAGCGGCCGGCTCGCATCCTCGACATCGGGTGCGGGGCCGGCGACGTGCTGCGCCGGCTGGCGCGGCTCGCGCGCCGGGACGGCTTCGCGATCGAGGCGCTCGGCATCGACCCCGACGCCCGCTCCCTCGCGGTGGCCGAGGACGGCGAGCGGGTGGCGGGCGTCTCGTACCGCCGGGCGTTCAGCCGGGAGCTCGTCGCCGAGGGAGCGCGGTTCGACGTCGTGCTCTCGAACCACCTCCTGCACCACCTCGGCCCGTCCGAGTTCGACGGACTGCTCGCCGACTCCGCGGCGCTCGCCGACCGGCTGTGCGTGCACTCCGACATCGCGCGCGGGCGCCTCGCGTACGCCGCGTTCTCGGTCGGCATCGCGCCGATCGCCCCCGGCTCGCTCCTCCGCGTCGACGGTCTGCGCAGCATTCGCCGCAGCTACACACGAGAGGAGCTGGCGGACAGGCTGCCCCGCGGCTGGTCCGCCGAGCAGCCGTCGGCGTTTCGGCTGCTCGCGGTCCACCGGCCGGGGACGGCGGGCTCCTGACCCCCGTGCCCGAGCACGAAGTGCTCGTCGTCGGAGCCGGGCCCGCGGGCCTGCTCATCGCCGCCGAGCTCGCCCGGCGCGGGGTACACGTCGCGATCCTGGAGCGCCGGCCCGTCTCCGGGGCGGGCAGTCGCGCCATCGGCGTGCATCCCCCGACGCTCGCGGCCCTCGAACCGTCCGGCGCCGCGGACCGGATCCTCGCAGAGGCGATCCGGATCCCGCGCGGTGTCGCCCGCTCGCGCGGGAGGGTGCTCGGAGAGGTGCGCTTCGACCGCTCGCGCTCGCGCTTCCCGTTCGTCGCGTCGGCGCCGCAGTCGGCCACCGAGGCGGCCGTCGCGGGGTGCGGCCCCGAGCCGCTGCGCGGGGTGCGAGCGGTGTCGCTCGAGGACGTGGGCGATCGCGTGATCGTCCGCACCGCGACGGGCGAGACGAGCGCCCGGTTCGTCGTCGTGGCGACGGGCGCCGCGGGGCGGGAACTCATCGCGGACGCGGCCGGCATCAGCGCTCGTCGTTACCCCGATCGATATCTCATGACCGACATCGCGTCGGCTCCCGGCCGGCCCGAGAGCGCGGCCGTCATCACGATCGATCCCGCGGGGGTGCTGGAGTCGTTCCCGCTCCCGCGCGGAGGCCGCCGCCTCGTGGCCTGGGATGCGCCGGATGCCCCAGCTGCCCCGGGTGTCCCGGAGTACGGCGAGCTGGAGCGGTTGCGCCGGGCCGTGTCCGCGCGGACGGGCGACGAGGAGCTCGCGGCGAGCGTCGCGGACGCCTCGAGCTTCGGGATCCGCCGCGTCCTGCTGCGGCGGATGCGGATCGGGCGGATCATGGCGATCGGCGACGCCGCCCACGAGGTGAGTCCCATCGGCGGCCAGGGCATGAACCTCGGCCTCCTCGACGCCGTCACCCTCGCCCCGATCCTCGCCGCGCAGGTCTCGGGCGTCGGCTCCGGCGCCGAATCCGATGCCGCTGCCGTCCGCTGGGAGCGGGATCGCCTCGCGTCGGCGCGAACGGCCGCCCGTCTGGCCGGGCTCAACACCGCGCTCGGCCGCCCCCGCTCACCCCGAGCGCAGCGACTGCTCGCGGGGGCGCTCGGCGCAGCGCTCGCCACTCCCGTCGAGAGGGTCGCGGCTCGGGCCTACACGATGGGATTCGATCGCGGCGCCTCGCGCGTCACCTCGCCAGGCCGCCGGTGAGGATCAGCTGCACCGCGAGGAACGCCGCCGCGAGCATGACGAGCCGGAATGCGAGCCGGGTGGGCCGCTGCCGCAACGACAGGGCGAGGTCGCAGACGGCGAGCGCCGTCACCGCCGCGAAGCCGATCCAGGGCAGCGCTTCGAGCACGCCGTCGGTCGCGGCCCCGGCCTCGGCGGCTCCGTTGGGCGCGGCGGCTCCGTTCGACGCGGTCTGCGCAATCGGTCGGATCGGCACGGCGGCCACGACGAGCGCCCCCGCCACGAGTGCGAGGAACGCCACCACGGCCGATCCTCTCCGCCCGATCCGGTGGGGCAGCCCCCGCACCCCCGTCCGCTCGTCGTCCTCGAGATCCGGGAGCACGTTGGAGAAGTGGATCGCCAGGCCGAAGAGCGCACCGGCGAGACCCGCCCACGCCGGGGCGAGCTGGGGCTCCGGGAGGGCGAGCGGAGCGAGCGACGGGAAGGCGCCGAAGCCCGCCGCGAAGCACAGCGCCGACCACACCGTGGACTTCAACCCGGCGTTGTACGCCCAGCCCGCGCCGAGAAAGACGAGATGCACCGCGGCGAGCTGCCAGCCGAGCACCGCCGAGAGGAGCAGCGCGAGGACCGCGGCCGCCGCCGCCAGCACCCGCGCGGTTCGCAGCGGCGCCCCCGGGCGCGCCAGTGGCTTGTCGCCGCGACCGGCGGCCCGGTCCCTCGGCGCGTCGATCGCGTCGTTCGACAGCCCGATGGAGATCTGCCCGCTCAGCACGGCGACGACGAGCAGCGCGAGAGGAGCGGGATCCAGACCCACCGCGATGCCGAGGCCGAGCGCGACCGCGGTGACCACGAGCGTCGGCCCGGGGTGGGCGGACCTCCAGAGCATCACGGCGGTGCGCATACCCCGATCGTATGGGACGCGCTGGCTCGGCGGCCCAGCCCGGGCGGCGGGTTCAGTACGCTGGAGGTGCATCCGGAACCGGGCCGAAGACGCGCCCGCAGTGAAGAGAAGGGGAGAGCCGCAGTGGCCCGAGGACGCCCGAGGCAGGCGCTGCTCTCCAAAGACCTGATCGTCGACACCGCGATGGAGCTCATCGACTCCGGCGCCCGGCTCAACCTCAGCCGGGTCGCCCGCGAGCTCTCCGTGCACGTCTCCTCCCTCTACAATCACGTCGGCGACCGCGACGGTCTGATCGAGCTCATGCGCGCGCGCCTCGCCGAAGAGTACCCGGTGCCCTCGCTCGACGGCCTCTCATGGCAGGAGGTCCTCCGCGCCGTGGCGACGACGATCCACTCCGCCTTCCTCGCGCACCCGGGCCTGGTGCCGTATCTGGCGAACACCCCCGTCAGCTCGCCGGAGATCGTCGAGGTGTACTCGCGGGTCGCCGAGTCCATGCTCGACGCCGGTCACGACCGGGTGCGCACCTCCCTCGCGATCCGACTGATCGACACGCTCGCCTTCGGCACGGCGCTCGTGACCTCGACGGAGCCGACGCGGTGGAGGAAGTCGACCCGTGGAGGCAACGAGCTGATGCTGGCCGCCGAGCGCTGGACGGACGACCGGGATCAGACGGCCGAGGCCTTCGAACTCGGGCTCGGTTTCATCATCACGGGTCTCGAGAAGGAGCTTGCGACCCCGTAGCCGGCGTCACACGGGTTTCGCCGCGTCCTCTCCCCCGAGCGGATCGAGCACGAATCCGGGCCCTCCGGGTACAGACGCGACGAGCTGGCGCGTGTAGGGGTGCTCCGGTGCCGTCAGCACCCGATCGGCATCCCCGGACTCGACGAGTTCACCGCGGAGCAGCACGATCACCTCGTCGCTCACCTGGCGCACCACGGCGAGATTGTGCGACACGAAGAGGACGGTGAGCGAGAACTCCCGGCGCAGCCGCCCGAAGAGTTCGAGGATCTCGGCCTGGGCCGAGAGGTCGAGCGCGGAGGTGATCTCATCGGCGATCACGAGCTCCGGCTCGACGGCGAGAGCGCGTGCGATCGCGATCCGCTGTCGCTGCCCGCCGGAGAACTCGCGGGGATACCGATCGATGGCCGAGTCGTCGAGCGCGACGAGACGCAGCAGCTCGCTGATCCGCGCACGATGGGCACCCACCGAGGCACGATTCGGATCGAGCGCTTCGGCGAGGGTCTGCCCGATCGTGCGCCGCGGATCGAGCGACGAGTAGGGATCCTGCGGGATGAGCTGGATCCGGCGCCTGAGCCGGGCCCGCTCGCGTCCCTTCGCGTCCGAGATCGGCACTCCGTCGAAGCGGATGCTCCCGCCCGACGGCCGGTGGATCCCGACGATCGTCTTCGCGATCGTCGACTTCCCCGAACCGGACTCGCCCACGAGCCCCACGGTCGTGCCCACCGGGATCTCGAACGAGACCCCGTGGAGCACCGGCGTCGCACGCACCCCGCGTCCGAGCACGACCTCGAGATCGCGCACCTCCAGGCGGATCCGCGGATCCGACCCGGCACCCTGCTCGCGCGCGGCGGCGCGCTGACCGTTCGTCATCGGTTCTCCTGCCTCGAGTCGTCGATCGGGGCGGGATCGCCCTCGGTCCCGAGTCCGGGCGCTCGAACCGGCGCCGCCGACCGCGAGGTGATCGGATCGTCCATCCGCGGAGAGGCGTCGAGCAGCTGCCGCGTGTACCGGTGGACGACGCGTCCGGCCTTCAGATCGGCACCGGTGAGCCGCTCGATGATCTCGCCCGAGCGCATCACGAGCACCTGGTCGCACAGCTCCTGCACCACCCCGATATCGTGCGAGATGAAGAGCATCGCGGTGCCCTGCTCCCGGTTGATGCGTCGGAACTGCCGCAGCACCTCGGCCTGCACCGTCACATCGAGCGCCGTGGTCGGCTCGTCCGCGATGATGAGCTTCGGGTCGGTGAGCATCGCGGACGCGATCGTCGCGCGCTGCAGCATCCCTCCCGACCACTGGAAGGCGTGCTGCTTCATCCGAGCCTCGGCATCGCGCACGTGGATCCGATCGAGCGCGGACCGTACGCGCATGCGGGCCTCGCGACGGCCGAGACCGAGATGGATCCGCGCGACCTCGGCGAGCTGACCGCCCATGCGCAGCGCCGGATTGAAGGTCGTCCCGGGATCCTGGTAGACGAGGCCGATCTCGGTGGCGAGGCGGCGCGGATCGCACCGGCCGGTGAGGTCCAGGTCCCCCACCCGCACCGTGCGGGCTCGGGAGCGGACGCCGTCGGCGAGGAGGCCGGCGATCGCCATCGCGGTCATCGACTTCCCTGAGCCCGACTCCCCCACGAGTCCGAGCACCTGTCCCCGGTCGATGGCGAAGCTCACGCCCCGGACGAGCTCGGCGCCGTTCGGCGCGAATACGTGGAGGTCGCCGACCTCGACGAGCGCGTCGGGCTGCGCGGGCGACGCGGCCCGCGCAGCGGGCACGGGTTCGGCGGCCCGCTTCGGCAGGCGCAGACCCGGATCGAACGTCTGCGCCAGCCCGTCGCCGATGAGCATGGCGGTGATGCCGGTGTAGATCAGCATGATCGACGGCGCGATCGCCTGCCAGGGCTGCGAGTAGATCGCTGTGAGGCCGTCGCTGAGCAGCTGCCCGAAATCGAACTGCGGGCTCTGCACACCCAGGCCGACGAAGGAGAGGCTCGCGATCTCGAGCAGCGCGAGCGCGAAGCTCGACGTGGTGAGCACGAGCAGCGCCCCCGAGATGTTCGGCAGCAGATGCCGCGAGAACAGCCGGAAGCCGGGGACGCCGAGGAGGCGGGCCGTCGTCACGAAATCGCGCTGCACGACGCCTGCGACCATGTTGGAGGTGAGGCGCGCGAAGCTCGGGATTCCGGCGACTCCGATCGCGACGAGGGCCGACATCGATCCCGGCCCGAGGATCGCGGCGATCACGAGCGCCAGCACGAGCGCCGGGAAGGCGACCGAGGCGTCGATGACGCGCAGCACGATCTCCCGCGCGGTCCGCGGCGCGAGCCAGACGAGGCCTCCGATCAGCACCCCGCACACCACGGAGACCGCGGTGGCCCCCGCTGCCATCAGGAGGGTGAGGCGGGTCGCGACGAGGGAGCGGGCGAGCACGTCGCGACCGAGTGCGTCGGTGCCGAGGAGGTGCTCGGCGCTCGGGCCCTGACGGGAGCCGCCGCCCAGCGCCTCGGCCTCGTCCCCGAGCAGAATCGGGGCGAGGATCGCGACGAGCACGAGGAGGACCCCCAGGATGAGACCGGCTGTGAGCGACGGAGCGAATCGCCTTGCGCGGCGGGCGCCGAGGCGCATTCTCGGCGTCAGGTCAACCATGCTGGTGCCCTCCCAGCGTGCGCGGATCCATGATCCCGAGCACCACGTCGATGAGCAGGTTGATGAGGATCGCGAGCAGCCCGATCACGAGGATGATGCCCTGGATCGTCGGATAGTCCTTGTAGATGATCGACTGCACCACCTCGAGCCCGAGTCCGGGGTAGGAGAAGACCGTCTCGATGATGATCGTGCCGCCGATCAGCCCCGCGAGGATCAGGCCCGTGAGGGTGAGGGTGCTCGCCATGAGGTTCGGGAGGGCGTGGACGAGGTAGAGCCGGACCACGCGGAGCCGATGCCCCTTCGCGGTGCGCATGAAGTCCTGCTGCAGCACGCTGTACGTCTCCTGCCGCACCACCCGGGCCACCGCGAAGGTGGGGCCGAGCGCGAGGGCCGCGACCGGCAGGACCCAGAATCCCGACGAGTCGACGCCTCCGGCCGGGAGGACGCCCAGGCCGATCGAGAACACGATCACGAGCAGCGTGCCCGCGACGTAGGTGGGGAACGAGGCGAGGAAGCCGGCGACCGCTCCGAAGACGGTGCCGAGCGCGCCGCGCCGCCCGCCCCGGGTGAGCACCCCGACGAGCATTCCGAGCGGGATCGCGACGACCAGCACCACGAGGATCGACCCGAACGCGAGCAGCGCCGTGTACGAGAGCTTGGTCGCGATGATGTCGGACACCGGGGCGCCGTAGCGGAACGACGTGCCGAACTCGCCGTGGAGCAGGTTGCCGACGAAGTGCACGAACTGCTGCCAGAGCGGGTCGTCGAGGCCCAGGCGCTCCCTGAGCGCGGCGACCGCCTCGGGCGTCGCGTTCGTGCCGAGCATCGCGACCGCGGGATCCCCCGGGATCAGCGGCACGATGAGGAAGGTGACGAGCACGAGCAGCACGAGCGAGAGCACGAGCCCGCCGAGCCGCCGGATCGCGAACGACGCCCAGTCGGAGCGGAGCCACGCCCCCCGGCTCCCGGGGCGCCGGCCGACGACCGCGGCGATGTGCCGGGTGGAGTCGCCGAGAGCGGGCGCCGAAGGGCTCGAAGGCGCGGGCACGTTCACGCCCCCTCGAGGCCCGGGGCGAGCCGCGTCGCCCAGCCGAGCACGGGCTCGAGCTGCGAGGCGACCCGGATCAGCGCCGCCTCGTCGAACGGACCTCCGACGAGCTGGGCGCCGACCGGGAGGCCCGAGGAGTCGATGTGCACCGGCAGCGAGATCGCCGGGAGGCCCGCGATGTTCACCCACGCGGTGAAGGTCACCTGCCGGGCCTCCGTCAGTCGGGGAGCACCGGGCGTCTCGTTCGCCTCGTCGTAGACGACGCCCACCCTCGGTGTCGAGACCGCCATCGTCGGCGTGAGCAGCAGGTCGAAATCGCGCCCGAACTGCGCGTTGACGCGGCGGGTCTCGAACTGCAGCCGCCCTGCGAGTTCGGCGTACTCCCCCGAGTGATAGGTCTTCGCCTGTTCGATGCGATGGCGGATGTAGGGATCCACCAGCTCGACATCCTCATAGGGGGAGGCGTAGACGCTCGCGCTGATGATGAGGTCCACGAACCCCTTGCCCGCTTCTGGGCTGAACAGGAACGGGGCGACCGGCTCGACGGAGTGTCCGAGGGCCTCGAGCGCCGCTGCGGCCTTCTGGGCGGCAGCGACGTTGGCCTCGTCCACGGGGAGCCCGGCGGGGCTCTCGAGCAGGAGGCCGATGCGCAGGCTGCCGGGATCCGCGCCCACCTCCTGCGCGTAGGGGCGCTGCGGCGCCGGGGCCGAGTACCAGGCGAGCGGGTCGAAGGGCGAGAGCACATCGAGCGCGGCGGCGCTGTCGGCCACCGTACGCGTGATCACGCCCGAGGTGGTCGAGTGCTCCCAGCCGCGGACCTCGGCCGGCACGCGGCCCCGGCTCGGCTTGAGCCCCACGAGGCCCGTGACGCTCGACGGGACGCGGATCGATCCACCGCCGTCGGAGGCGTGCGCGATCGGGGCAAGACCGCCCGCGACCGCCGCGCTCGCTCCGCCGCTCGAGCCGCCGGAGGTGAACTCGAGGTTCCACGGGTTGCGGGTCTTCCCGTGGCGCGCGTTCTCGGAGGCGGTGAGCGGGCCGAACTCCGGACTGTTCGAGCGGCCCATGAGTACGAATCCCGCGTCTTCGAGCAGCCGGACATCGATGTCGGTCTCGGTCGCCGGGGCTTCGGAGACCGAGAGCGACGACATCGTGTTGGGCTGGCCGGCGACGCTGCTCAGATCCTTGACGGGGATCGGCACGCCCTCGAAGGGGCGCGCGGTGTCGCCCGCCCGGAGGCGCGCCTCCGACTCCCGGGCGCGGCGCAGCGTGTCCTCGCGATCGATCCACACGATGGCGTTGACCTCGTCGTTGCGCGCATCGATC
>JAPSIU010000371.1 GCA_031178565.1 Leucobacter sp.
TGCTCGCCGCGGCGCACGAGGCCGGCGAGCAGGTGGAGGATCGTGTTAGTGGAGCCGCCCATCGCGATGTCGAGCGCCATCGCGTTGCCGAAGGCCTCGGGTGTCGCGATGCTGCGCGGCAGTACGGTGTCGTCGTCATCGTCGTAGTAGCGGCGGGTGATATCCACCACGAGGGAGCCGGCACCCTCGTAGAGCACGCGCCTCGCCGTGTGGGTGGCGAGCACCGATCCGTTGCCGGGAAGCGAAAGGCCGATGGCCTCGGTGAGGCAGTTCATCGAGTTGGCCGTGAACATGCCCGAGCACGACCCGCACGTGGGGCATGCCGACTCTTCGATTCGCAGGATGTCGGCATCCGAGACGTTTTCGTTGACAGCCTCGGAGATCGCGTCCACGAGATCCAGCGTGCGCACGGTGCCGTCGACGAATGTCGCTCGCCCCGCCTCCATCGGCCCGCCCGAGACGAAGACGGTGGGAATGTTCAGTCTGAGGGCGGCGAGGAGCATGCCCGGAGTGATCTTGTCGCAGTTCGAGATGCATACGAGCGCGTCGGCGCAGTGCGCATTGACCATGTACTCGACCGAGTCGGCGATGAGATCCCGCGACGGAAGAGAGTAGAGCATGCCGCCGTGGCCCATGGCGATGCCGTCGTCGACTGCGATCGTGTTGAACTCGCGGGGGATGCCGCCGGCGTCGGAGATCGCGTCCGAGACGATCCGCCCGACCGGGGCAAGATGAGTGTGTCCCGGAACGAACTCGGTGAACGAGTTCGCCACGGCGATGATCGGTTTTCGGCCGATGTCGGCACCGGGAACACCTGCCGCGCGGAAGAGCGCGCGGGCACCCGCCATGTTGCGACCGTGGGTGACTGTGCGAGAGCGATATGAGACCATGCCTCCATTCACGCACTCGAGCGCAGAACCCGGAAGTGAGAGGTAGTACTAGTACCAGAAGTAACATGAGCTGTGTGATCCAGCCTCGCAGTCCCCGTCGTGCGCAGCTCGGCGAGTTTCTCGCCGCGCGTCGACGAGCCCAGGGTCGTGCCGAGCTCGGGCTGCCCCCGACGAGACGCCGCAGCGACTCCGGTCTGAGCCGCGAAGAGGTGGCCGCTCTCGCCGGGATCAGCGTGAGCTGGTATACCTGGCTCGAGCAGGGGCGCGAGATCAACGCGTCGCACCAGGTGCTCGGCGCCGTGGCGCGCGTGCTGCAGCTCACCGAGGCCGAGACCGAGTACGTGCTCTCCCTTGCCGCGCCAGGCCAGGAGAGCGCGCCTCCGCGATCCGAGCGCTCACCCGAGCACCTGCAGCGGCTCGTCGATGCGCTGCCGTTTCCGGCCTTCATCGTGGCGACGGACTGGGCGATCGTCGGCTGGAACGGCGGCTACGAGCAGCTCTACGGCTCCATCGCGACGATTCCCGATGCGGAGCGGAACCTGCTGCATCTCGTATACACCGACCCGCGGCTCCGCGAGATGCTGCCTGACTGGGAGCGCGACAGCCGGAGCTTCCTCGCCGAGTTCCGCGCGGAATCGGGGGTGCGGCTGGGCTCCGATCGTCACCGGGCCGTCGTCGATACCCTGCTCCAGCGCAGCGACGACTTCCGGAAGCAGTGGGTGGAGCACGCGGTGGAGCGCTTCAAGTCGCGGCGTCGCAGCTTCGTCCACCCGGAGGCCGGCCCACTCGAGTTCGAGCACCACCGCCTCGTGCCCTCGGATGCCTCGGACCTCCACGTCGTGATGTACGTGCCGGTGCCGGAGCCTCCCGGTGGCGTTTCATAGGCTGTCGGCCGCCGCCGCTCATTCTCTGGTGGTCGGAACAAGGACAGTAGCAGGGCGCGCCTCCTCCGGCCGACGTATCGGGGGGCTTGCGGAACCTGACCCCCGTCCGGGGGTCATTTTCCACAAGAACCCTGCTCCGGAGCACACTGCCTCTTAGCGTGGAAGTCTAGAGCTGAGGGAGTCGGGGGCTTCGATGAATGCCGGTCGGTTGAACGTGACCTTCGGTTCGGTCTCCATTCGCACCCCTCAGATCTCGACGGGCTCCGCGATGAACCTGCTCGTTCGCGCGGGAGAAGCGGTGTTCATACACGCTCCCACGACGATCAAGCTCGCCGGGCTGGCCGAGACCGATCTGGTGATGATCGGCGGTCCCGGTGAACTCGAACGCGAGTTCCAGAAGCGCGGCACCACGATCCGGAGAGAGCTTCGGAGGATCCGCGTCGAACGTGCGATAGACGTGCTCCGGGACCCCGACTACACCGTGCTGAGCATCCAGCAGATCGCGCGGCACGTGGGTTACAGCGGGGCCTCGAGCCGCGGCTGATGCCGCTTCCGTCCCGGCAGTTCTGGGAACCGGATAATCCTGCTGGTCGGCGGTTCGCGGTAGCGTGCTCTCATGCCCTCCGTCTCCAGGCCCTCGCTGAGCGCGGCGGAAGCGCGCCGCGTCACCCTCGCCGCGCAGGGGTTTACGAACGCCCCGCGTCTTCGCAAACGCCGCTCCTTCGATCCCGCGCTGGAGCGGTTGCACGTGCTGCAGATCGACTCCGTGAACGTCTTCGCGCGCAGCCACTACCTGCCGGTGTTCTCGAGGCACGGCGGCTACGACGCGAATGCGCTCGACCGGCATCTCTGGGGGAGCGGCGAGTTCACCGAGTACTGGGCGCACGAGGCCGCCTTCATCCCGGTCCGGGATCGGCCGCTCTTCGGGTGGCGCATGGACGACTTCCGGCGGCGTCACGCTCGAGACGGTCGTCACGAGGCGCTCGGCAGGACGATCGAGCATGTGCGGGAGCGCCTCGCCGAGGGCGGCCCGCAGTTCGTGCGGGAGCTGGAGCGCGAGCCGCGCGGCAAGCGCGGTCCGTGGTGGGACTGGAGCGAGACGAAGCGGGCGGTGGAGCTGCTCTTCGCCTGGGGCGAGGTCGCGGCCGCCGACCGCCGGGGTTTCCAGCGGCGCTACGCCCTCGCCCAGGCGAAG
>JAPSIU010000372.1 GCA_031178565.1 Leucobacter sp.
GGCGAGTCGTCCGTCCTCGACCGCCTGCTTCGCCGGCTCGAGCTGTTCGAGCCCCTGCGCGACACGGTCGCCTCGGGGCTGCCGACGCTCGGGACCTGCGCCGGCCTGATCCTGCTCGCGCGAGCGCTGCACGACCCGGCGCCGGGCCGGCGGACGCTCGACGCGCTCGACGTCGCCGTGCGCCGCAACGCCTTCGGCCCGCAGCTCGCGTCGACCGAGGCCGAGTTCCCCGTCGAGGCCGCGGTGGCGGGCATCGGATCCGATGGCCGTGTCCGCGGCGCACTCATCCGCGCACCCGAGATCGCGGACATCGGTCCGTCGGCGAGGGCCATCGTGCGCGTCGACGGACGGGTGCTCGGCGCGACGTCCCGCGAAACCGGTGAGGATCCGAGCCGGACCGACCGCGATACGCCGCTCGGCAGGATCACCGGCATCTCGTTCCATCCCGAGCTGAGCGGCGATCCGGCGTTCCACCGGGCGCTGATCGCGCAGGCCGAGAGCCGATCCGATCGCCCGGAGCCGCTCAGGGGTGGATGACACGCACCGGCGCCGACTCGAACCGTCTCCGCATGACGTCGAGCGCCTCCGGATTCTCGTCGATGAGCACGAAGCGCCGCCCGAGTTCGAGCGCGGCCGCCCCGGCGGTCCCGCTGCCCGCGAAGGGGTCGAGCACCCAGTCGCCCGGACGGGAGGAGGCCTGCACGATCCGGCGTAGCACCCCCACCGGCTTCTGGGTGGGATAACCGGTGCGCTCCCTCCCCGTCGGAGACACGATCGTGTGCCACCAGGTGTCGGTGGGGAGCTTGCCGTAGGCCGCCTTCTCCCGCGTGACGAGGCCGGGAGCCATGTACGGCTCACGATCGACGGCCGCGGCGTCGAAGTGGTAGGCGTCGGGATCCTTCGCGTAGACGAGGATGTTCTCGTGCTTCGCCGGCCACTTGCGACGTGAGCGCGCGCCGTAGTCGTAGGCCCAGATGATCTCGTTGATGAAGCACTCCCGCCCGAAGATCGCGTCGAGCATGACCTTCGCGTAGTGCGCCTCGCGGTAGTCGAGGTGCAGGTAGAGCGTGCCGTCGGGCGCCAGCAGGCGCCAGGCCTCCTCGATGCGCGGCTCGAGGAAGTCCCAGTAGTCGCCGAACCGGTCGTCGAACGAGAGGGTGCGTTCCCGGGTGACGGCGTACCCCTGCCCGCGGAAGCCGAGCCGGCCGCCCGGCTCGTCCCCCGCGGTCCGCACCCCCCGCACCCGCTCGGCCTGCCGGAAGAGGCCCGTGTTGAACGGCGGATCGAGGTAGACCACGGTGAACGAACCGCTCGGCATGCCCCGCAGGATCGGCAGGTTGTCGCCGCCGTAGACCAGGTCGGGGCCGGTGGGATCCCAGGGCGCGTTCACTCCCCCAGCGTAGCGGTCCGGGTCCGTCAGAGCTCGAGCACGCGCTCGCCCTCCCGCAGCGGGGCCAGCACGGTCGCGAGTTCCCGCGGATCCAGCTCCTCGACCCGAGCCGGCGACCATCGGGGGTTCCGATCCTTGTCGATCACCTGCGCCCGCACGCCCTCGGCGAAGTCCGGGCGGCGCGCGAGACGCCCGACCACGCGGAGGTCGTCGGCGAGCACCTCGGCGAGCCCGAGGCCCCGGCTCCGGGTGCGGTCCAACTGCGCGAGCGAGACCGCGATCGAGGTCGGGCACATCCCGCGCATGGCCCGGGCGGCGTCCCCGGCCTCGCGGACGCTGCTCGTCTCCAGAACGCGGATCAACCGCTGCGCGGCCCCCGCGGGATCCTCGGAGGCCGGCGGATGCGCGGCCCCCAGCGCCGCCTCGGCGAGCGGATCCCACCACGCGCGCGCCGCGAGGAGCGGCGAGTCCGGCGGCGGCTCCGAGAATCGAGCCGTCGCCGTCTCAGGATCCTCCCCGTCGGCGAGCGCCGCCCCCAGCGCCCCGAGGCGCTCCGAGGGCACGAATCGGTCGGCGAGGCCGAGCGCGATCGCGTCTCCCCCGGTCATCTCGCGAGCGGTCGCCGCGAGGAGCTCGCCGAGACGCCCCGGAGCGCGGGCCAGCAGCAGGTGCCCGCCCACGTCGGGCGCGATCCCGATCCGCGCCTCGGGCATCGCGAGCCGACTGCGCTCGGTCACGACGCGGTGCCGCGCGTGGCCGGTGAGACCGATGCCGCCGCCCATCGTGATGCCGTCCATGATCCCGACGACGGGCGCCCGCGAGACCGAGATCCGGTGGTCGACGCGGTACTCGGTGGCGAGGATGAGCCCGGAGTCCCCGCTCGCGATCTCCTTGATGTCGCCGCCGCCGCAGAATCCGCGCTCCCCGGCGCCCTCGAGCAGGATCGCGGACGATCCGGCCGCCTCCGCCGCCGTGAGCGCCGCACCGAGCGCCTCGAACATCTCCAGGTTCAGCGCGTTGATCGCGCGGGGCCGATTGAGTGTGACGCGGGTGATCGAGCCCTCTCGTCGCACGACCACGAGATCGGACTGCACGTCTGCGTCTGCGCTGCTCATTCCAGCACCGTAGCAGCCGGGTCGGAGTCGCTGCGACCCCCGGGATCGCGGGAGAGACGGGCTTACGGCGTCGGGTGCAGCGCGTCGTATCTCTGGAAGCCGCGCGCGACCCGGAGCAGCACCGCCATGAGCGCCACGATGAGGATCCCGCCGATGAGCGCCGGCGCCCAGAGCGCGATGACCGTCGCGAGCGCCCCGGCGACGAGGTCGCCCACGCGCGGGCCGCCGGCCACCACCACGTAGAAGAGTCCCTGCATCCGCCCGCGCACCTCGTCGGGTGCGGCCGCCTGCAGGATCGTCGTGCGGAAGACGGCGCTCACATTGTCTGCGGCTCCGGCTCCCGCGAGCGCGAGTCCGGCCAGCACGATCGCGGGCACGACGACGTCGTCGATCCCGCTCGGTCCATCGGTCGCCGCCGTCACGAGCAGCACGAGCCCGAAGAGCGCGGTGCACGCGAAGT
>JAPSIU010000373.1 GCA_031178565.1 Leucobacter sp.
CACGGCACCGCTCAGCAGTGAGCCGTAGGCCCATCCCGACAGCGCCAGAGCGGGGAGAGAGGCGTGCCTGAGGGTGTGGACGAGCAGCACGCGGACCTCCGAGCCTCCCCGGGCGCGGGCGGTCGTCGCGAACGGGGCCTCGTCGGCCTCCGCGAGGGATCCGTGCAGCACGTGCGCGAGGTACCCCGCGATGGGCACCGCGAGGGTGATGACCGGAAGCACGAGGCCCGCGGGATTCGATCCCGCGCTCGTCGCCGGGAGGAGGCCGAGGCCGCTCGCGAACACGAGGATCAGCACTGCGCCGAGGAAGAACTGCGGCATCACCGAGGACACCGTCTCGATCCCGGACAGCGCACCGCGGATCGCGCGTCCGGCGCGTCCCCGGCTCACGGCGCCGACGAGTGCGCCGATCACCGCGAGCACCCACGCGAGGAGCAGCGCGAGGGTGGCGATCAGGATCGTCGGCGGCAGGTTCGCCGCGAGCAGCTCTGAGACCGGCTGCTTCCGCGCGTAGGAGTCGCCGAACTGCAGGGACGCCATCTGCCAGAGCTGGGTCAGGTACTGCACGACGATCGGCTGATCCAGCCCGTACGCCTCCTTCGCCAGCGCGACCGCTTCGGGGCCGGCCTGCGAGCCCGGTCCGCCCATGATCGCCTCCAACGGATCGCCGGAGGCGCGGAGCGCGATGAAGACGACGGTCGCCGTGATCCACACGACGAGGAGCGCCGACCCCAGCCGCCCCAGGATCGCGCGGGCGATCCCTGGGATCCCGGACGTGCTGCGTGAGCCCTTCGTCCTGCGCAAGCCGGATTCCCTGCGCGATCCCGCCGTCCCGCGGGATCCCGCCGTCCCGCGCGATCCCGCCGTCCTGCGCGGAGAGCGCGCGGCGCTCGGGGTCGCGCGATCCACCATCGTCTCCTTCGCCGGCGCGATTACTTCGTCAGGCGCGCGTCGACGAAGGTCGGCGTCGCGACCGTGCCCAGCGTGGTGACGCCCTCGACGCCGTTCACGAGGAAGTGGTTCTGCTGGTCGTAGAGCGGAAGCACCGCGAAGCTCTCGAGAATGCGCTGCTGCGCGTCGGCGTAGAGCTCCGCCCGCGCGTCCTCGTCGAGGGTCGCGGAGGCCTCGTCGAGGATCGCGTCGAGCTCGGGATCCGAGAGCTGGGCGTGGTTCGCGAAGTACCCGGACGGCGCGGGCACGATCCCGTCGGAGTGGTAGAGGATCCGCAGCACGTCGGGCCCGACCTTCGTGTAGGGAGCGCTGACCGCCTCGTACTCGTTCGCGCCGAGTGCGCCGTACCAGCTGCTCAGGTCCACGGGGTTCAGGATCACGTCGAAGCCCACCTCGGCGGCGTTCGCCTGGATCTGCTCGAAGAGCGACTGCTCCGCGGCGACCGACTGGTTCGTGCTGACGGGGAAGCGCACGGTGAGGCGTTCGCCGTCCTTGAGCCGCACGCCGTCGTCGTCCTTCTCGGTCCAGCCCGCCTCGTCGAGCAGCTCTTCCGCGGCCTTCGGATCCGTCTCGAAGAGGGACTCGTCCGCAACGGCCGTGGGCTCGGTGCTCGCGAGCGGAGAGTATGTGCGGGCGACGGTGCCCTGGTAGAGCGACTCGATGCCGGGGCCGGGATCCGCGGCTCGGATGAACGCCTCGCGCACGCGGACGTCGTCGAACGGGGCCTGGCCGGAGTTGAGCTCGATGCGGTTGACGGAGCCCGGCCGCGGGGCGTCGATGTGCTCGATCCCGGCGCCCTCTGCGGCGACGATGTCACCGGGGAGCGGGTTGTCCGCCACGTGCACCTCGCCCGAGGTGAGCGCCGCCTGGCGGGTGGCTGCGTCGGGGATGAAGCGCCACTCGATGCGCTCGACGTACGCCGGGCCGTCGTTCTCG
Source organism: Leucobacter sp. (assembly GCA_031178565.1). Classification (GTDB taxonomy): domain Bacteria; phylum Actinomycetota; class Actinomycetes; order Actinomycetales; family Microbacteriaceae; genus Leucobacter. The sequence continues at coordinate 1,888 of JAPSIU010000373.1, forward strand.
GTTTCGGGACCCGGGGTGCGATAGTCCTCGTTGCGTACGAGCTCGACCTGCTGCTGCGGCGTCCACTCCTCGACGACGAAGGGGCCGGTGCCGATCGGGGCCGCGCAGTTCTCCTCCATGCCGCGCTCGATGCCGGCGGGGGACTGGATCGCGGTCCACTGCTGGCTCATCGACTCGAGCAGCGCCGAGTCGGGCTCGGCGAGGTGGAAGCGGACGTGGGTGGGGTCGACGACCTCGACCTCGGCGATCTTCTGCACGGCGAGGTACCCGGTCGATGACTGCGTGTCGGGATCCTGCAGGTGCTCGACGTTCGCCTTGATCGCGGCGGCGTCGAGCGGGGTGCCATCGGTGAAGGTGACGCCCTCCTGCAGCGTGAAGTCCCAGGTCAGGCCGTCTTCGCTGGCCTCCCACTCGGTCGCGAGCCACGGCCGGATCGTGCCGTCGGCGTCGCGGCCGACGAGCGGCTCGAGGTACTGCGTCGAGATGAGGGCCTGCGGGTAGTTGCCGCCCACGTGCGGATCGAGGCAGGTGGGCTCGGCGTCGCCCGTCGCGTAGACGAGGATGCCTCCCTCGACGGTTTCGGCGGTTCCACCGGCGTCGTCGGGATCCGCGCCGCCCGAGGTGCACGAACTGAGGGCGATGGCGCCGGCGGCGGCGATGGCGAGCAGGCTGAGGCTGCGTGCGGGGTGGGTCATGAGGGCGAGGCGCTCCTGGTGTTTTTTAGATCGGGTTCAACAAGCGATCCTACTGGATCGCGGCGCGCGGATCGGCCGCCGGTGCCGCCCGCCGAGCCGTCCGCCTGGGCCGCCCGCCGAGCTATCCGCCCGAGCCGCCTGCCCGAGCGAATTGTTCCTGCGCGAGGGTTCCTGCGGCGACAGTTCCCTCGGGCCAGGACAATCCGTGCGGGCAGGTGGGGCCGGCGCGGTGTGCGAGCCGGTGCGGCGCGGTGCGGTGCGAGGCGGCAGGCGAGCCGGCTGGTCGGTTGAGGTCGAGGCATCGAGTGAGAGTCCGTCGGTCCCTTCCGTCGCTAAGCTGGGCGCATGTCCTCCTCGTCTCGCGGG
>JAPSIU010000374.1 GCA_031178565.1 Leucobacter sp.
AGTGGATCGGCCCGACCGGCGTCCGCCACCCCTCGGCACCGTGCTCCACCCAGGCTCCCGGGGTCGGGTTGGCGGCATAGGCACCCCCGATGAAGGGTTCCTCCGACCAGTCCTTCTCGACATAGCGCAGCGGCTCCGCGGCGTCCGCCCCGAACAGGTCGACGAGCGTGTCGATGACCTCCCGGCGCCGACCCTCCTCCCCTCGGGCCTTCCAACCGCGGATGCGATCCGCGTAGACGAAGCAGACGAGCACCCCGGCCGACAGGTCATGAGGCGAGTTATCGAAGACGAACCCCAGCGACGGCTCACCGTACAGCGTAGCCTCGCCGCTCAGCCCGAGATCGCGCCAGAACGGACGACCGTAACTGACGTGGATCTTCACGACGTCGCCCATCGGGCTCTTCGCGAGCCAGCGCGACCGCGACACCGGCAGCATCGGCTCGTAGACGATCTGCTGACCGGCCTGGGGCGGCACCGCGACGATCACCCGGTCCGTCCTCACCTCGCCGACGTCGGTCGAGACGACGACGCCGTGGTCATCCCGCGCGAGGCGACGCACCGGCGCATCGCACCTCACCCGATCCCCGAGCAGCCGCGCGATCCGGATCGCGGTCTCCTGCGCTCCGTCGATGAAGCGCGTCTCCTGCGCGCAGCCCTCGGCCTCCATGAGCTGATCGAAGTCGCCGGCCGAGCCGATGTAGAAGAGGAAGTGCAGCACCGATATATCGCGGGGCTCGACGGTCCACACGCTCTGCACCGCGAGCGCGAGACGCAGACGGGCATCGGGATCGGCTACGGTGCGCTCGAAGTAGGAGTGCACCGTCTCGCTGTCGAGGGCCTCGGCGTTCGGCGTGGCGGCGGGATCCTCGAGATCCACGGTCGACGCGAGCCGATCGATCTCCGCCATGGCGCGCAGGTACTCGTGCATGCCCGGGCCGTCGTCGGGACCCGCGATCCGGAAGCCCCGCTTGGAGCCATCGATCCAGCGCTCGATGTTGACTCCGCCGAGGTAGGTGGGGAAGGTCTCGACCCCGAAGCGCTCGATCAAGGAGAGGAAGTCGAGCTGAGTGGGTCCGACCCACTGCCCGCCGTGGTCGATGACCGTACCGCCCGCGTCGCGAACGGACAGCGTGCGACCGCCGACGCGGCCCTTCGCCTCGAGCACGATCACGTCGACTCCCGCGTCGTGCAGATCGAGCGCCGCCGCGAGCCCCGCGTATCCGGCCCCGACGACGATCACGGATGCGCGATCGGGAAGTCTCGTGATCTCCGGTGGCGTCTTCGTCTCCATTGCGCCAGTGTAGGCATTGATTGATCAACCAGTCAATATTGCTGACCACACTCTTGACAGCCCGTAGAGCATCCCTCAAGCTAGCTATTGATTGGCGAACCAATCAGAAATCGAGGTCAGTGTGGACAACGAGTTTGACGAAGAACTGCAACGGCGCCTCGCCCGGATGGAATCCCCGGGCTGCGGCGGCATGGTGCAGACGAACCTTCCCTGGAAGGACTTCTTGATCGCGGTCGGCACCCTCGCGGCCGGATCCGCACTGCTGCTCTGGTGGGCCGCCTGATGGTGCACCAGATCCACACCGAGAGCATCAAGGCCGTCAGTATCCCCGACGACGCGACGCTCAACGAGCTGCCGCTGCTCCCTCGCGAGCGCATCTGGGGATTCTGGGACTTCACCACCGTCAACATCGGTCTGGCCATCGCCACCTGGGCGTTCCTCCAGGGCGCCACGGTGGCCTACTACGTCGGCGCCATCGAGGCGATCGCGAGCGTGGTCATCGGCTACGGGATCTCGGTGATGCTCGTCGCCCTCTCCCCCGTGCTCAGCTCGGCCAAGTACGGCGTCGAGCAGTTCGTGATGCTGCGCGGCATCTTCGGGCACGGCGGGGCGCGGCTCCTGATGATCACCACCTCGACCATCTTCGCCGCAGCATGGTCCGCGATCCTCGCGATCATGCTCGGGCACGGGCTGGTGAACATCATCAACACGGCCTTCGGCGTCGAACTCAGCAAGACCGGCGCCGCCGTCAGCATCCTCGGCCTCATCGCGATCGTCAGCTCGTGGGCGATCCTCGCTCGCGGCCCGGTGTCCGTGGAGCGCGTCAGCAAGGTCGTCGCACCCGCGCTGCTCATCGTCCTCGTCGTCATCACCGTCATCGTCTTCACTCGCGTGTCGTGGGAGGAGCTGACTGCGATCCCCGCCCTCGATCCCGAGGAGAACCCTCATGTCAGCTTCATGGTGGCGATCGAACTCGGCGTCGCCGGCGGCTTCGCCTGGTGGCCGAACATGGGCAATCTGGCCCGGCTCACCCGCAGTTCTCGCGTGGCGTTCTGGCCCAACTGGATCGGCATCTTCGGCGCCTCGGTCTTCGCGGCGCTCGTCGGAACCTTCGCCGCGCTCGTGCTCGAGATCACCGAGCCGACGGACTGGCTGATTCCGCTCACCGGCATCGTGTTCGGCATCATCGCACTCGTCGCGATCGCCTTCGCCAACGTCACGGCGATCCTGTCCCAAGGATACGGATCGATGCTCGCCCTGCGCAGCGGCGGCGGCCGGCTGTTCCGCCGCATGGCCTGGCCCCTCATGGGCATCGTCATCCTCGGGCCGGCCGCCGTGCTCGTCTTCTTCCCCGAGGCCGTCTACGACAACTACGGCAGGTTCCTGTCGTGGGGCGCGATCATCGTCGCCCCGCTCACCGGCATCGGCGTCGTCGACTACTTCGTCCTTCGGCGGACCCGCGTGCCGATCCGCGAACTCTACAAGCCCGCGGCGAGCTCGGCAGTGGGGTACTGGCACGGCTGGAACCCGGTCGCCTTCGTGTCGCTCGCGGCGGGCGCCGTCGTCTACACGCTGCTCCTGCACCCGATCACCTACGTGCCGTCGGCTCTCTTCGCCTACACGACGGCGTCGATCCCACTCCTGGCGCTGC
>JAPSIU010000375.1 GCA_031178565.1 Leucobacter sp.
ACTCCGGTCGCTTCGTGAACGGCGTGCTCGGCAGGATCGCCGAGTACGCGGGGGCTCTCGGCGGCTGAGTTCGCGAAGGAGCACTCGAGTTACAGCTGATCCCGGGGGACTTCCCCGAGCACCCTGAATGAGATCGGATCGCCACTTCGCACCGGGACCTCGATCCGGGCATTGCCTTCTCCGCGAAGGGAGGGGCTGATGGCGATCACGCCAGGCGCCTCGATCACGTAGCTTTCGGTGTTCGACGGAACGGCGCGGTCGGGAAGGAGTCTGGCCTCGAGATACTCTGATGTCTCCATGTTCTCGAGGGCCACGGCAATGCCTTCCGCATTGAACATGTCGCTCGGCCCGCAGGAATACCCGGTTGTGGCACTGCGGAGTTCGAAGACGATGCATACGTTCTCAGCAGCGTCGAGTCCGGTGCAGTAAGTCGCAGTCGCGCCGTCCCCGAGTTTACGAACCGTTTCTCTCTTCAATCCACCGTCGCCGATGTCGGCTGCGATGCTTGCGACGTGCACCGAGAGCGCGTCGCTCCCGCGCGCCGGCTCCGATAGGATCGCGAGGTCTGCTTCGACGCCGGACCGTATGTTCGCGTTGCCGGGTCCCGAAAGCACGAACGTCTGAACGCTGAGAACGAGCGCTGCTAACGCAACGGCAGCGAGCAGGATGGCGGCTGTCAGTTTCAGCTTCGAAGATGTGAACATCTGCTTCTCCTCACCAGATGGTCTTGCCTGAAAGGGGGAACTGCCCGAGGTCGCCTGATCCTGGCCAATCCCACCAGGCGGAGTTGTAACTCGATGACTGCCCTGTGGCGAGCGAGCCACCGGCAAAGGCCATCCTGCCGCCCGTGAAGTTCAGCAGCGTCACTGCGGTGGACCCGGCTCCGCGTCTCAGCTGACCGTACGACGCCGCATTTACGTAGCCTCCCCAATCCATGTGCAAGTTCACCTCGCCACCCTTCAACGTGCTCGTGCCGGACTGTATGCGGACATGCTCTGATCGCATCACCCAACTCGCATACAGGGTGGTGCCGGCGTTTGCAGCTATGCCTCCGGCCAGAACGGCTCCTGATGAGACGAACATCACCAGTGCCACCCTGAGTAGTCGAGCGGGCATCGCGCTCCTCCTGCCTCTCACGGGGTCCTGAGCGCGGGCTTCTCGATACATCGATCCCTTCTCTAAACGTTTGCAAGTAATTGTGTCTTGAAAGAAGGTAGATCATATCTGAGTATCCTATTTGTTATTCATTAGTTGCCCTTCTCTTGCACCGAGGAGCGCTTGGCGGGATCCGGCGTCACCGCGTCACGCCACTATGTTCAGGTGTCTTCGGAACGAGTGGAGCGTGCTTCGACCGCGCGACGTGCGCTAGACTGGTCGGGTTGCAGCTTTTCTTTAATCCCGTCCAGTGAGGCGGAGAAGGGGGGCGAGGCGTGGGAACGCGAACGGTGCTTGAAGGTGCCGAGATTTCGCGGGCGCTGACCCGAATCTCGCACGAGATCATCGAAGCCAATAAGGGCGTCGACGGACTCGTCCTCGTGGGCATCCCCACGAGGGGCACGATCCTCGCTCGGCGCATCGCCGAGACCATCTCCCGCATCGAGGGCGCCACGGTTCCGGTGGGCAGTCTCGATGTCACGATGTACCGCGACGATCTCGACCGCAATCCGACTCGGGCTCCGCAGCCGACGGACATGCCGGTCTCGGGGATCGACGGCGCCACGGTGGTGCTCGTCGACGATGTGCTCTACTCCGGGCGCACGGTGCGGTCCGCGCTCGACGCGCTGAACGACCACGGCCGACCGAGAGCGGTGCGGCTCGCCGCGCTCATCGACCGCGGCCACCGCGAACTCCCGATCCGCGCCGACTACATCGGGAAGAACCTGCCGAGCGCGCAGAGCGAGCGGATCTCGGTTCGGCTCGCGGAGCACGACGGCGCCGACGAGGTCACGATCTCATCGGACGCACCCTCCGAGGGCGGTCGGGCATGAGGCACCTGCTCGACACCCGGACGCTGTCCCGTGACGACGCGATCCTCATCCTCGACACGGCCGAGGACATGGCGGCGACCCAGCAGCGCGAGGTGAAGAAGCTTCCCACGCTGCGCGGCAAGACCGTCGTCAACCTGTTCTTCGAGGACTCGACCCGCACCCGGATCTCCTTCGAGGCTGCCGCGAAGCGCCTCTCCGCCGACGTCATCAACTTCAGCGCCAAGGGGTCCTCCGTCTCGAAGGGCGAGTCGCTCAAGGACACGGCGCAGACCCTCCAGGCGATCGGCGCGGACGGCGTGGTGATCCGTCACCCGGCCTCCGGCGCGCCGGACCGCCTCGCCCGCAGCGGCTGGATCGACGCGGGTGTGCTCAACGCCGGCGACGGCACGCACGAGCACCCCACGCAGGCGCTCCTCGACGCCTTCACGATGCGGCGCAGGCTCTTCGCCTCGGGCGGTGCCTCCACGAGCCGGGGCCGCGGCCTCGACGGCGTCTCCGTCGTGATCGTGGGCGACATCGCCCACTCGCGCGTCGCACGCTCCAACCTCTGGCTGCTGAACGCGCTGGGCGCGCACGTGAGCTTCGTCGCACCCGAGACGCTGCTGCCCTACGGCACTCGCGAGTGGCCGGTCGCGGTCCATCACTCGCTCGACGAGGCGCTCCGGCAGGAACGGCCCGATGTCGTCATGATGCTCCGGATCCAGAGCGAGCGCATGCACGCCGCGTACTTCCCCAACGAGCGCGAGTACGCCCGCAACTGGGGCCTCGACGATCGCCGCGTGACGGCCCTGAGCGAGCGGGCGATCATCATGCACCCCGGCCCCATGAACCGCGGCCTCGAGATATCGTCGGGCGCCGCGGACTCCCCGCGCGCGACCGTCCTCGAGCAGGTCGCGAACGGCGTCTCCGTTCGTATGGCCGCCCTGTACCTACTTCTTTCCGGCGACCGAACG
>JAPSIU010000376.1 GCA_031178565.1 Leucobacter sp.
CCGCGGTATGCGTGGTCGTCGCCATAGGCCCAGATGTCTATTTTCTTGGACCCTGTTCGGAACTAGACGGTCCGTTCCAGTGGGCGTATCTTTCCTCATGAGCGACGGCGATGCGTACTGGGGATAACTCGCACGGCTGCTCGATCCTTCCGCCGCGCAAGTGCTGGGGAGACTCGCGCGGCGGAAGAGCAGAACACTACTTGTGCTCTGGGATGTCGTAGTCGGGTTGGTCCCACAGCTCCTCCGCTGTGGCGACTGCCGGTCGCGTGATCGCATTGATCCGATCCTTGATCTCGGCGACTACCTCAGCGTTGTCGGGCGGATCGAGTTCCGAACTCGCCGATTCAATAAGCATCACCGTACTTGCATTGAGCAGGAACGAAGCCTCGATTGTGTTCCCGTCTGGACTGATCGCCCGCAAGGTGACAGTGTCCGCCCTCTGGCTGTCGGCAAGAACACGGGCGTACTCGAGGAGCGTGTCGGCTGCATCGTCGCTCATCAGATGTGCTTTGTCACCGAAGGTCACGTGTTTCATGCAAGGACCCTACGTCTGGCGTCTGCGAAGATTGCGGCCGTTGACAGCAGGCGCATTTCGTGGCCGGGATTGGTCGACGAGGTGTTCGATGCGACGCACTCACTGAAGCCCTCTACTACTGGGAAGCTTGGGCCACTACCCCACTCAGCGGTCATCGATCGCGCATCATGGCACGGGTTCCGTGGCCGATAGCGGAACACCGCTCTTGCGGATGCCGGTGGCGGCGATCGTGACGTGACAGCACGTGATCAGCAGTATCGCGGCGATGAAGCCGCTCCGGGGATCCGCGAAGGCGGCCAGAGCGCCTAGGACCGCGATCCCGACGGATTGACCCACCTGGCGGGCGGTGGTGTAGATGCCTGAGGCGAGACCCGCGGAGTCCGGACCCAGCGAGGTGCTGGCGGTCTTGTTCAGCGCGGTCGAGTAGATCGCGGCTCCTGCCCCGACGATGAACTCCGCGACCACGAGGACCCACCACCGTTCGGGTGCGCTCGCGCTGAGGAGCAGGAGCGTCCCCGCGGTGGCAGTCGCCGAACCGGTGAGGATCATCGGTCGCGTACCGCGGGGGAGGAGGCGGGGATTCACGAACACGCTCGCGAGGACCGTGCCGAGGGCGAAGGAGACGAGGAGGAAGCCTCCGGTCAGGGCCGAGACCCCCCAGGCCGCCTGGAGGTACAGGGCGAGGAAGAACTGGAGCCCATAGGCGCCGAACTGGAAGGAGAATCCGCCGACGACCGAACCGGTGAAGCCCGGGCTGCGGAAGACGCCGAGCGGCATCATCGGGGCGAGAGAGCGATGCTCGATCGTGATGAACGTCGCGAGCAGTCCGACGCCGGCGAGCAGAAGGGACCAGGTCAGCGCCGGGCTCGCGTTCCGACCTGCCTCGATGAGCCCCGCGATCACTGCGACGAGCCCGGCGGTGCCGGTGAGCTGGCCTGACACGTCGAAGCGACCGACGCTCTTCTCGAGGCGAGGATAATCCGCGGTCCCCACAACGACCGCGGCCAGGATGGCAACCGGCGCAGTGAGCCAGAACACGGCCTGCCAACCGATCGTGTCCGTGAGGAGGCCGCCGAGGAAGGGGCCGACGGCCATCCCCGCTCCCCCGAAGACCGTCATCAGATTCACCGCGCTCGAACGCTGTCTCCGATCGTCAAAGCTCTTGCCCGCCAGCGCGAGGATCATCGGGAGCAACAGCGCGGCGAAGACGCCCTGCGCGGCGCGGAAGGCGATCAGCAGACCGAAGGTCCCGCTGAGAGCGCACGCGACGGATGCCGCAGCGAATCCGATCGCGCCGATGCGGAACATCCTCTCGGCGCCGAGCCGGTCGCCGAGGCTGCCTCCGAGCAGGAGCAGCGAGGCCAGCGGCAGGGTGTAGGCGTCGACCACCCAGGAGATCCCGCCCGCTTGCGCCTGCAGGTCTTGCGTGATGCTCGGGAGCGCGAGGTTGAGCGCGCTGCCGTCGAGGGTGATCACGATCCAGCCGAGGTAGATCGCCCAGCCCCGAGCAGACCACGCGGTTCGCCCGTGTGTGAGGACTGCGGTCATGCGCGTGCGGTTTCGAGAAGGGCCGCCACGCCCTCGATCGCGTCGTCGAACACCGAGGCGTCCTGTGCGGCTCGAGCCAACACGTAGGCGCCCTGCAGCGTCGCGGCCACCGTCGCCGCTGTGCGCGTGGCATCGAGGTCCGAGCGGAGTTCTCCGCTGCGGATCCCGTCGGAGATCACCGTGACGAGCCGGGCTCGCACCCACGCGAACATGTCCTCGATCTCGCCGCGCAATGCCGGCGTGTCGATCACTCCCGGCTCCTGGACCAGACGACCGAACCGGCAGCCCTTGAGGACCTCGCGCTCTCGGTTCAGGTACGCCCGCACCTTCGAGACCGCGCTGTCGCCGGACTCGAGAGCGCTCGTGACCTGCGTCCGCATCTCCTCGGCGTTTCGCTCGATCGCCGCCTGCGCCAGCGCCTCCTTGCCGCGGAAGTGGTGATACATGCTGCCCTTGCCGGCGCCGGCGGCCTCCAGGATCTCCCGCGGGGTCGACGCTGCATAGCCGCGCTCCCACATCAGGTCGCGGGCGGCTCCGATCAGTTCCTCACGTGTGCTCACGAGAAGCCACTGTACCTACCTGCAGGTACAGAATCAAGATCGAGCCATCGACGCTGATCCGAGCCAGAGGTGCTCTGGCGGTACACCCCACGACCGGGACTCCCTCCCGCCGACGACGGGGCGAACACTGGAATCATGTCGACCACATCGCCGTCCGCTCCCGCCGCGCGTCGCTTCCTGCCCTCGCTGCTTCTGCTGCTGACGGTGTTCGGGCCGATCTCGATGGATCTCTACCTCCCCGCCCTGCCAGCGCTGACGCTCGAGCTCGGAGCGGTGACCTCGGTCGC
>JAPSIU010000059.1 GCA_031178565.1 Leucobacter sp.
CCCGCGGGCGCGGGGCGCCCGCCCGGGGGGCTCCCCACCCCGCCCCCCCCGCGCCGCCCTCGCCGCGTCCGATGGCCTACAGTGGATCCGATGAGCACTGGAGGATTCCGATTCGCGAGCGGCAACCTTGAGAAGCTGCTCGCCCTGCCCAAGTACCTCCTCTCGATCCTGATCTCCTGGTTCGTCCCGAGAGACGCGCGGAAGTGGGTGTTCGGCAGCGGGGTCGGAATCGGAGAGGGCGCCCTCGAGGTGGCCAGGCGGCTGCGCTCCGAGGATCCCGATGCGGAGGTGGTCTGGCTCGTCGCCGACGAGGGCGAGGCCGAGGCTGCGCGCGCGGAGGGCTTCGAGCCCGTGCCGAGGCGCGGACGCGCGGGGTACTGGGCCACGCTCCGGGCCGGTCAGATCGTGGTCACTCACGGCCTCGGCGACGCGAACCGGTTCGGGGTGCACGGCGGCCTCGTCGTGCAGCTCTGGCACGGCGCGCCGCTCAAGCGCCTGCACCTCGACTCTCCCGTCACCACCGTCGTGCGGGGCCCCGCCGTCGTACGAGCCCTGCTGCGCCGGATGTACCTCGCGGGCGCGCGCGAGGTGGACCTCTTCGTCGCCGGTTCTCCGATCGCCGCCTCCCGGCTCCGCTCGGCGTTCCGCGTCGACCCCGGCAAGGTGCGAGTGCTCGGCGACGCCCGCGACGATGCGCTTGCGCTGCAGGCGAGCGACCCCGCCGAAGCGCGACGCGCGCGCGCACGTCTGCTTGGGCTCCTGGGCGAGGCGGGGGAGCGGATCGGGCCGAGCTCCGCCGTCGTGCTGTACGCGCCGACCTGGCGCGACGGAGAGTCCGATCCGGCGGTGCCCTCCGCCGACGAGGCGCGGCGGATCGCCGAGGCGCTCGAGCGCCTGGACGCCCACCTCGTGGTCCGCTCCCACCCGCTCGGCAGCGGCGCCTACGAGGGGCTCCTCGGCGAGCGCATCCACGCCCTCGGCTCGGAGTCCGTGCGCGATGTGACGCCGCTTCTCGGAGGGGTCGACGTCGTCGTCACCGACTACTCCTCGATCGCACTCGACTTCTCCCTGCTCGCGCGGCCGATCGTCTGGTTCGCCCCGGACCTCGAGCGCTACGCCGGCGTCCGGGGCCTCTACGAGCCGCTCGAGGTGACGAGCGGAGGGCGCGTCGTGCGCGACTGGGACGGCGTGCTCGAGGGGCTCGCGGCGCTCGAGCCCGGTTCGGTGGCCCGCCGCGACGCCGAGGCCTCGTCCCGGGCGCTCGCGAACAGGTTCCACACGTTTCCCGAGGGCGGGGCCGCGGCTCGCGTGCTCGCCGAGGTGCGGCGCCTCCGCACCCCTCTCGGTGAGCTCGTCGAGCCCGGAGCCGTGTTCTTCGAGAGCTTCTACGGACGCCAGGTGAGCTGCAACCCCCTCGCCCTCGACCGGGAGATCGCGGAGCGCTTCCCGGAGACGCCGAGATACTGGAGCGTGACGAGCGAGACGCAGCGGGTGCCGGAGGGTGCCGTGCCGCTGCTCGTCGGAGGGCGCGAGTGGTTCGCGGCCCGCCGGGCGGCGCGCCTCCTCGTCGTCAACGACTGGCTCCGCTACGGCTTCAGACGCCGTCGTGGGCAGACGGTGCTGCAGACCTGGCACGGCACCATGCTCAAGCGCCTCGCGCTCGGGCGCCCGGACGTCGGCCTCCGCACGCGGCTCGCGATCCGCAGGGAGAGCCGTCGCTGGAGCCTCATGCTGTCGCAGAACCCCCACTCGACCGAGCAGTTCCGGTCGAGCTACGCGTTCCGCGGCGAGATCCTCGAGACCGGATACCCGCGCGACGACCGCCTCGCGCGCTCAGTCGTCGGCGACGAGCCGAACCCGATCGAGGTCCGGCTCGCGCGGGCGACGCTCGGGGTGCCGCCGGAGCACCGCGTGCTCGTCTACGCCCCGACCTGGCGCGACGGCGGGATCACCCTCGTCGACGACCTCGACGTGCATCGGCTCGCGGACGAGCTCGGCGACGACTGGACGGTCGTCGTCCGCGGGCATACGCGCACTCACGCCTTCGGCAGTTACCTCGACCGCGGAAGCCGCGTCGTCGACGCCTCCCAGCACCCCGACGTGAACGACGTGATCCTCTCGGCCGATCTGCTCGTGACCGACTACTCGTCGATCATGTTCGATACGACGGTCGCGCGGGTGCCGATGGTGTTCTTCGTGCCGGATCTCGCGGCGTACCGCGATCGCGAGCGGGGCTTCACCTTCGACTTCGAGCGCGAGGCTCCCGGCCCCCTGCTCTCGCGGAGGGAGGACGTCGTCGCTCACGCGTTCGAGCTCGCCGAGCGGGGCGCGGAAGCAGCCTGGATGCGCACGTTCGCGGGCGCCGCCGCCTCATGGCGGAACCGCTTCGCGCCGCACGACGACGGGCACGCCGCCGAGCGGGTCGTCGATGCGCTCGAGAAGCGCGGTGCACTCGGCTGAGCCGACGCGAGACGGCCGGCCCGGTGCGCGGACTCACATCCGCGAGCGGTCGACCACCCGGCCGCCCCCGAATGCGATCCCGCGCAGGAAGCCGGAGCCCCAGCTCAGGTGCATGGTGACGAGCGTCGCGGCGGTGAGGAGCCGGTCCCGGATCCCGCGCTGGCCGGGGATGCGGATCACGGCGAACGCGATCCCGAGCAGGTAGAGGACCGCCGGGGCGAGCAGCAGCGAGCACCAGGACGCCCAGGGGAGCACCCCGGCGAGCAGCAGCACGAGTGAGATGAGACTCACGGCGATCCCGAGCACGAGCGCTCCCGGAACGAAGAAGCGCCACGGGTTCGCCCGCCCGTAGCGGCGCACGAGCACGGCACGCCACGTGCCCGTCGCGAAGAACTGACGGGCGAGATCGCCGAGGCTCGCCCGAGGCCAGTAGGTCACTCCGAGCGCCGGCTCGAACCAGACGGCGAAGCCCGCCCGCCGCATGCGCAGGTTGAGCTCCCAGTCCTCGCCTCGGAGGATCGCGGGGTCGTAGCCGCCGACCGCCTCGAGCGCCTCCCTGCGGAAGATGCCGAGATAGGCGGACTCCGCGGGCCCCGGCGTGCCGTCGCCGTGGTACGCGCCGCCGCCCAGCCCGAACGGGCTGTTGTAGCCGCGCGCGATCGCCCGCTGCACGGGTCCCCGGCCGGCCGCTCGCATGACCCCGCCCACGTTCGCCGCCCCCTCGCGCCGCAGCGCCTCGACCCCCAGCCGCGTGTAGTCGGGCGTGAGCTCGGAGTGGGCGTCGACGCGCACGACGACGGGGTGGCGGCTCTCGGCGACGGCGCGGTTGAGGCCCGCGGGGATGTCGCGCTCGGGATTCGGCACGAGCCGCACCCGGCGGTCCTCCCCGGCGAGCCGGCGCGCGATCTCGTCGCTGCGATCCCGCGAGGGGCCGAGGGCGAGCACGATCTCCTTCTCGCCCGCGTAGTCCTGCGCGAGGATCGTGCGGACCGCCGTCTCGAGATAATCCTCCTCGTTGAGCACCGGCATGACGTAGCTCACGGCCGGGAGGGCGTCGAGGGGCGAGAGGATCACGTCAGAATCTTCGCACACGGCTGCAGACGTTATCCTGTCAGGATGCAACTGGCGAAGGACACGAAGCGCGCGGTACGTCTGGCGAGACGAGTGCTCAAGGGCCGGCGGGCCTACTTCGACCTGCGGGAGATGCTCGAGGAGCGCGGGCCGCTTCCGGAACGGCGCTACCGCGTCGGCGTCTATTTCGCGGACAGCGACGTCAACATCTACCAGATGCGCCAGTGGTACGCCCCGCTGCAGGAGCTCTCCAAGACCAGACCGGTTCTCGTCCTCGCGCGCAACGCCGCGGGCGCACGCCAGCTCATGCGCGAGAGCGGGCTCGACGTCGCCTTCGTTCAGAAGGTGACCGACATCGAGCAGCTCATCGAGGAGCAGCCGCTCGACGTGATCCTGTACGTCAACCAGAACACTCGCAACTTCCAGATGATGCGATACGGCCGGCGCTGGCACGTGTTCATCAATCACGGCGAGAGCGACAAGATGTACATGACGAGCAATCAGTACAAGACGTACGACTTCGCGATGGTCGCGGGCGACGCCGCGCGGGCGCGGCTCTCGAGGGCGCTGTGGGACTACGACGTCGAGCGCCGTACGATCCCGATCGGGCGGCCGCAGGCGGACCACCTGGGCGGCGAGCCGCCGTTCGCGCCGGACGCGCGGACGGTGGTCTTCTACGCCCCCACCTGGGAGGGGGATCGGCCCGCGGCCTGCTACGGCTCCGTCGCGACCCACGGCGAGACCCTCGTGCGCGAGCTCCTCGCGACCGGGCGGCACCGCGTCGTCTACCGCCCGCACCCGCGCAGCGGCGTCGTGGACGCCGAGTTCGGGCAGGTCAACCGCCGGATCATCGCGATGCTCTCGGAGGCGAACCAGGCGGATCCCTCGGCGCAGCACGTCTACGACGACTCGCCCGGGCTCGGCTGGCAGCTCCGACTCTCGGACATCGCGATCTGCGACATCTCGGCCATGGTGTACGACCGGCTCGCGACGGGGAGGCCGCTCATGGTGACGAGGCCGGTCGCCCCCGAGGCCTCGGTGGACGAGGAGGGATACCTGAGCGTGTGCGAGTGGCTGGAAGCCTCCGACACGCCGAACATCGCCGAGGTGCTCGACGGTGTGATCGGGGACGCCGCCGCGCGCGAGCGTCTCGGATCCTGGTCCCAGCGCTACTTCGGCGACACGTCGCCGGGTGCCCCCACACGACGCTTCAGCGGAGCGATCGAGACGCTGCTCGCGAAGGCCGACGAGTGGCGGGCGCGCGACGAGGAGCGCGAGACGAGCGAATAGGCCGTTCCCCGGCGAGGAGCCCCGCTACACAGGGTGGTCCGCGTTGTAGCGGTCCACCACCTCGCCGATGGGGGCGTCGAGGACGAGGCGCCCGCCGTCCAGATAGAGCCCGCGCGTGCAGAAGCGCCTCAGATCCCCCTCCTTGTGCGAGACCAGGAACAGCGTCTTCCCCTCGGCGAGCAGTTCCTCGATGCGCTTGTAGCACTTGGAGCGGAACGCGCGATCGCCCACCGCGAGCACCTCGTCGACGAGCAGTACGGGCTCCTCCAGCTGAGACACGACGGAGAACGCGACCCGCACCTTCATGCCGCTCGAGAGATGCTTGAACGGCGTGTCGATCACGTCCTCGGCACCCGCGAACTCGATGATCGAGTCGAACCGCTGCGCGATCTCCCGCCGGTTCAACCCGTGCAGGCCGGCCGTGAGGTTCACGTTGTCCCGCACGGTGAGATCGCCCACGAACCCGCCCGTGAGCTCGATGAGGGGGGCGACGCCGCCGCGCACGCGCACGGAGCCCTCGTCGGGGAACAGCACGCCGGCCACGAGCTTGAGCAGCGTCGACTTGCCCTGGCCGTTGCGCCCCACCACGCCGATGGCCTCGCCCCGGCGCACTTCGAAGGAGATCTCGCGGAGCGCCCAGAACTCGCCGGGCCGCGTGCGGCGGGAGCGGCCGGCGAGGAGATCCTTGAAGCTGCGGCGGGATCCGCGGTTGCGGCGGAACCGGACGCCGAGGCCCTGCGCGGAGATGATCGTCTCGGCCGCCGGACGAGGCGCCGAGGGGGAAATCGTCGAATCCGTCACGTCACAGCTCCTTCAGCACGCCGCCGATGGAGCGGCGGAAGACGAACACGCCGACGGCGAGGATTCCGAGCGTCCACGCCGCCGACGCCGCGACGAGGGGCCAGTCGAGCTGATCGGGGAAGAACCCCGCGCGGAAGAGCGCGAAGATCCCCGACAGCGGATTGAGCCAGGCGAGCGGCTGCGCGAACGCGGGCAGGTCGGCGGCGCCGTAGATCACGGGGGAGGCGTAGAACGCGACGCGCAGGACGAGCTTCACGGCGCGCTCGAGGTCTCGGAAGAACACGACGAGGGGGGCGATGAGGAGGCCGATGCCGAGCGTGAGCGCGGCGAGGAGCACCACTCCCAGCGGGAACAGCACGAGCTCCCACCCGACGCGCGCGCCGGAGAAGATCGCGAACACGATGAGCACCGGCAGGCTCAGCAGGAACTCGATGCCCTTCGAGCAGACGATCCTGCCCACCCAGATCCATCGGGGGAGCGCCACGGAGCGGACGAGCCTGACGTCGCGCAGGAACGCCCGGGTCGAGTCGCTGACGGCGCCGTTGACCCAGACCCACGGCAGCAGGGCCGTGAGGAGGAACACGATGTAGGGCTCCTCGCCCACGGTCCGCGAGAACACCTGCGTGAAGATGAACCAGTATATGAGGCTCATGAGCAGGGGATCGAGGATGGACCAGACGTATCCGAGCAGTGAGGTCGAGTAGCGCACCTTGAGGTCGCGGCGGCTCAGCAACCACAGCGAGGACCACGCGCTCGCGCGCGGCGGCCGATGCTCGGAGGAGGAGGGGGTCACACAGCTATTCTGCCGGTTCCGCGGCTCTCAGGTGCGCACACACCGAGACGGCGAGTATTTGATAAATTAGACGGGTGCCGCCCGAAACCCCGTCAACTGTGCCCGTTCCCGCCTCCGAAGAGACCGCGAACGCAGGCGAACCGGACCGGGCGACGGTACCGCCGGTGAATCAGGCAGGTGCACCGCGCGTGCGTCCGAGCCGTACGTCTCCCGGTCCCGCGCCCGCGGCGCAGGACGACTCGCCGACGGAGCGCGCCTCCGTCGAGGAGGGGTCGAGCGGGTCTGCTCACGGCGGGCAGGAGCATCCCTCCTCCGACGCCGCCCGTTCCCCGCGGACGGGGCGCATCGAGGTTCCGGTGCCGTCGGTGGTGCGCGCACGCGAGCGCGGGCGGATCGCCGAGCAGAACCCCGTGGTGCTGCGGACCGAGATGCTCACGAAGATGTACGGTTCTCTCGCCGCCGCCAACGAGGTGTCGATCGACGTGCACGCGGGCTCGTTCACGGGTGTCGTCGGACCGAACGGCGCGGGCAAGACCACGACGCTCTCCATGATCAGCGGACTGCTCCGGCCGACCTCCGGTCGGGTGTCGGTCGGCGGCGTCGACGTGTGGGCCGACGGCCCCGCGGCGAAGCGCCTGATCGGCACGCTCCCGGACCGGCTGCGACTGTTCGACCGGCTCACGGGCGCGCAACTGCTCTACTACTCCGGGATCCTGCACGGGGTCGAAGAGGCATCGGTCGCGCAGCGCTCGAGCGAGCTCGCGGAGGCCTTCGGGCTGGAGTCCGCGCTCGGACGCCTGGTCTCGGACTACTCGGCGGGGATGCAGAAGAAGATCGCCCTCGCATGCTCCATGATCCACGCCCCCGAGGTGCTGGTCCTCGACGAGCCCTTCGAGGCCATCGATCCCGTCTCCGCGTCCAACGTCACCGAGATCCTCGAGAAGTACGTGGCCGGGGGCGGCAGCGTCGTCATGTCCAGCCACAGCCTCGACCTGATCCAGCGCGTGTGCGACCACGTGTCGATCATCGTCGACGGCAGCGTCATCGCGCAGGGGACGGTCGACGCGGTTCGAGACGGGCTGAGCCTCGAGGAGCGCTTCACCAGACTCACCGGGACCAGCGACGCGAGGAAGGGGCTCGAGTGGTTGCACGGCTCTTCCGACTCCGCCTGACGCTGCTGGGCAGCGTGTTCCGCGGTTCGTTCGCGAAGGGACTGCGCTCTCTCCTGCTCATCGTCGTGCTGGCCGCCGTCGGCGTCGCGCTCGCGCTGCTGCCCGTCCGGCTGATCTCCGACGTCGGCGAACGCTCCGTGATCGATACGATCATCGGCTCCGTCGTGCTCATCGCGGCGTTCGTCGTGCCCTTCTTCGAGAACCGGCGCAATCTCGAGCCGAGGCAGCTCGCGCTGTTCCCCTCCCAACCCGGAACCGTCGCCGTCGCGCTGCTCGTCACCTCCGTCGTCAGCTGGCCGTTCCTGCTGCTCGTCACCTGGCTCGTCGCACTCGGCGTCTTCCGCTCCGAGTGGCACGAGCCCGGGTGGATCGCCCCCGCCTCGCTCGCGCTCGCGGCGCTCTTCGCGCTGTGCAGCGTGCGCGTCGTGTCGGCCGCCTCCCGGCTCATGGCCGGCGCCCGCCACGCCGGAACCCTCCGGACCGCCGGCCTGCTGCTGTTCGTCGCCTTCCTCCCCGTCGCGGTCTTCGCCGGGGCCACGGCGTTCGGCCCGGCCGGCGGCGCCGCCATGGCCGATACGGCGGAGGTGCTCGGCTGGACTCCGTTCGGCGCCGCGTTCGCGGCCCCCGCTCTCGCGGCGAGCGAGCCGGGCGAGGCCCTCGTCAGGCTCGGGATCGTCGGGGGAGCGGTCGTGTTCCTGATCGCCCTCTGGATTCCACTCGTGTGGGTGTCGAACCAGTCGATCGACCGGCCGCTCGAGCCCGACGTCGCGCGCCGCGGCCTCGGGTGGTTCGAGCGCTTCCCCGCGCGGCCTTCGCAGGTGATCGCTGCGCGTCAGCTCACGTACTGGGCGCGGGATCCGCGCTACCGCGTCGCGCTGTTCGCGATCCCGATCGCCCCGATCGTCATGCTCGTGGCGTTCTGGGTCGCCGGGGCGGATCTGCGCTCGCTCGCGCTGGTGCCGCTGCCGATCGTCCTGCTGATGCTCGGCTGGTCTCAGCACAACGACGTCGCGATGGACTCGACGGCGATCTGGGAGCACGTCGCGAGCGGGACGCGCGGACGCGCGGATCGCGCGGGCCGTCTCGCCCCCGTCATGATGATCGGCGTGCCGCTCGCGCTCATCGGGTCGAGCATCACGGTCACGGTGCTCGGGGACTGGCGCGTGCTGCCGGCGGTGGCCGGGCTGAACCTGGCGGTGCTGTTCGTCTCGAGCGGCGTCTCGAGCGTCTTCTCCGTGATGATGCCGTACCCGACCACCCGACCCGGCGACAGCCCCTTCGTGCAGCCGCAGTGGTCCGGTTCGGGGTCCGGGCTCGCGCAGACGCTCTCGATGGTGCTGTCGATCGTGCTCGCGGTTCCCGCCGTGTGGTTCTCGGTGTCCGCGATCCTCGACATCGAGTTGACGTCGAACCTCTGGGCGCTCCTGTTCGGGATCGGATACGGGCTCTTCGTGCTGTTGATGGGCGTTCTCATCGGCGGTCGGATCTTCGACCGCAGCGGACCGGAGCTGATCGCGGTGACGCAGGTCTTCGACTGACCCCGACCGACCCCGACCGACTCCGACTCCGGCTCTCGCGGCGGGGGAGGCCGTGGTTTAGAATGGGCGCATGGGAATCTTCACGCCTCGCAACTCCGAACCCGCCGGTGGCACGGACGTGCTCGATCGCGAGCTCGAGAAACTGCTCGAGGATTCGCAGATCGAGGACGGCGACCACGAGCGCTTCTCGCACTACGTTCCGAAGGACCGGATCCTCGAGTCGGCGGTGACCGGCAAGCCGGTGCGCGCCCTGTGCGGGAAGAAGTGGACCCCCTCGCGGGATCCCGAGAAGTTCCCCGTCTGCCCCGAATGCAAGCGGGTCTACGAGCGCATGAAGAAGTAGGCGCGCTCGCGCCGACGTCGAAGGCCGCCCGGATCCGCTGATCCGGGCGGCCTTCGGAGTTCTAGCGGTACTCCGTCGGGATCGCGGGGTCGCCCCGCGTGAGGCTCATCGCGACGGGCGGCAGTTCGGCGACGCGCTCCCGATGGCGCTCGCGCGCGGCGGCGATGCCGGCCTCGCCGGTGTGCTCCTCCCGGATCGCTCCGCCGACGACGAGCGGCACGAGGACCTCCCGTCCGCTCTCGCCGAGATCCTCGCCCTCGGAGGCGCCGCCGGGTCCGTCGCCCAGGAAGATCAGCTCCGCGGTCGCCACACCCCGCGCGTCGTAGCTCCGCCGAACGCTCTTGCGGCCCCCCACGGAGGCCTTCTCCGCCGACTTCTTGGCCACGGCGATCCAGTCGCCGGCGTCGTTCTCGTGCGCGACCAGCTTGTAGACCATGCCCATGGTGGGCGACCCCGAACCGACCACGACCGAGGTGCCGACGCCGAAGCTGTCGACGGGCGACGCCGCGAGCGCCGCGACGGTGTACTCGTCGAGGTCGTTCGTGACGGTGATCCGGGTGTCCGTCGCGCCCAGCTCGTCGAGCAGCCGCCGGACGCGCGCGACCACGACGGGCAGGTCGCCCGAGTCGATGCGGACCGCGCCGAGCTCCGGCCCGGCCACCTCGATCGCTGTCCGCACCCCCTGGTCGATGTCGTACGTGTCCACCAGGAGCGTCGTGCCGGTGCCGAGCGCCGCGACCTGGGCCTCGAACGCCTCCCGCTCGCTGTCGTGCAGCAGGGTGAAGCTGTGCGCGGCCGTGCCCATCGTCGGGATCCCGTACCGTCTCCCGGCCTCGAGGTTCGAGGTGGCGCTGAAACCGGCGATGTAGGCGGCGCGGGCCGCCGCGACCGCGCTGCGCTCGCTCGTGCGGCGCGATCCCATTTCGGCGAGGGGCTTCCCGTTCGCCGCGTGGGCCATGCGGGAAGCCGCGGTGGCGACGGCCGAATCGTAGTTCAGCACGCTGAGCGCCAGGGTCTCGAGCAGGACGCCCTCGGCGAAGCTCGACTCGACCGTGATGAGCGGCGATCCGGGGAAGTAGACCTCTCCCTCGGGGTACCCCCAGATGTCGCCGCTGAAGCGGAAGTCGGCGAGCCAGTCGAGGGTTGCAGCGCTCACGACGTCCTGTTCGCGCAGGAACTCGAGTTCGGCTTCGCCGAAGCGGAAGTGCTCGATCGCCTCGAGCAGCCTGCCGGTGCCCGCCACCGTGCCGTAGCGTCTCGCGCCGGAGAGGCGCCTCGCGAAGAGCTCGAAGACGCTGCCGCGGTGGGCGGTGCCGCGGCGGAGGGCCGCGTCGACCATGGTCAGCTCGTAGTGGTCGGTGAGGAGGGCCGTTGACGTGTCCACGTCGCCAGCATAACCGGATGCGCCCGCCTGGGGCGTCACCGAGAAATTCCGAGATCGTCTCCCACGCGGGAGCGAACTGTGCCTATACTTGACCGGACAACCGGATAGGTTCTGAACGCCGGGTGATTGCTGGACGGGAGCAACGATGCGATTCGACCTCGATACGGCTCGTGGAGCCCAGCCGCTGTACATGCAGCTGGCCAACGCCCTCGAGGCGCACATCGTCGATCACCAGCTCTCTCCCGGCACCCAGCTGCCGAGCGAACCGACACTCGCGGCCGAGAACAACCTCTCCCGCGCGACCATCCTGAAGGCCTTCGAGCTGCTGATGGATCGCGGTCTCGTCTCGCGCCGGCGCGGGAAGGGCACCTTCGTGCGCTCGCGCCCGATGGAGCGCAAGCTGCCCGAGCTCTCGAGCTTCAGCGACCACATCGACAGCCTGGGGCTCGCTCCGGGCAGCATCCTGCTCGACTACGCGGAGTTCGGCCCTGGCGCGCCGGGACGCCCGGGCTCCCGCTTCCCCGACGACGTCGGCCTCGTCGTGCTCGAGCGTCTCCGCAGCGTCGGCGGCAACCCCGTCGGACTGCAGCGGCTCGTCGTCCCGGATCACATCGCGACCCGCTCCGGCATCGACGAGCGGCGGGCGGCGCAACCCGACTTCTCGTTCTACGGAGCCCTGCGCGCGGCCGGCCTCTCCCT
>JAPSIU010000377.1 GCA_031178565.1 Leucobacter sp.
CCTCGGTCGACTCGTATCCGGCCGCCCAGGCCGCATCGGAGACGCTCGCGCCGCGCCGCAGCTGCCAGGCCGCTCGCTCGAGCATGACGCGTCGCCGCATCGCAACCGGCCCCTCGCCCGCGGCGTCGGAGACCGAACGCGCGAAGTGGAACCTCGTGGTGTGCGCTCCCCCGGCCATGTCATCGAGATCCCGGTTGCGCTCGTCGAGCACCGCGTCCAGAAGCTCCCGCAGCCGGTCCCGTCCGTTCGTCGTCATGGTTCCAGTCTGACCGGGTACCGCGCCTTGCGCATGACCGTTCTTGCTGATCCCGCCCGCCTCACCGACCGTTCCCGCCCGGCCCCGGCGTCTCAGCCTCGCCTGTGGAGAACACGGGCGAGTGTCACCCGCGACTGCCATGATCGAGGCATGGATGCTCAGGATCAGATCGCGCGGGACCGCACCGGTGAGAGCCGCACCACTCGGGATCAGGCGGATCAGCTGCTGCGGCGGCTGACCGGCCGCGCCGATGCCGCCTTCCACGAGGGGCAGTTCGAGGCGATCACGGCGCTGGTCGATGAGCGCCGTCGCGCGCTGGTCGTGCAGCGCACCGGCTGGGGCAAGTCGGCCGTCTACTTCATCGCGACCGCGCTCCTCCGGCAACGCGGAGCGGGACCCACCCTGCTGGTCTCCCCTCTGCTCGCTCTGATGCGAGACCAGGTCGCCGCGGCCGAGCGGGCAGGCGTGCGCGCCGCCGCGATCAACTCCGCCACCACCGACGAGTGGGAGGAGATCGCCGCTCGGCTGGCTTCCGATGAGATCGACGTGCTGCTCGTCTCACCCGAGCGTCTCAACAACCCGCAGTTCCGCGAGCAGCAGTTGCCGAGCCTGCTCTCACGGATGGGGCTGCTCGTCATCGACGAGGCGCACTGCATCTCCGACTGGGGCCACGACTTCAGACCCGACTATCGGCGGATCGCGACCCTGCTCACCGAGCTGGATCGGGAGATCCCCGTGCTCGCGACCACCGCGACCGCGAACGCGCGCGTGGTGGACGACGTGGTCGAGCAGCTGGGCCGCGACGTGCTCACGCTGCGCGGCACCCTCGCGCGCGATTCGCTGAGGCTCGGCTGCTTGCGGCTGCCCTCCGCGCGGGATCGGCTCGCCTGGCTGCTCGCCCACCTCGGAGAGCTGCCGGGCAGCGGCATCGTCTACGCGCTCACCGTATCGGCGGCCGAGGACACGGCCGCGCTGCTGCGCGACGCCGGGCACGCGGTGGCCGCCTACACCGGTCGCACCGATCCCGAGGAGCGCGCTCGGCTCGAGTCGGCTCTCAAGGCGAACGAGGTCAAGGCGCTGATCGCGACGAGCGCGCTCGGCATGGGCTTCGACAAGCCCGATCTGGGTTTCGTCGTCCACCTCGGCGCACCCTCCTCGCCGGTCGCCTACTACCAGCAGGTCGGGCGCGCCGGGCGTGCCACCGAGCACGCCGACGTACTGCTGCTGCCCGGCCCTGAGGACGCGGCGATCTGGCGCTACTTCGCGACCGCGTCGATGCCGGATCCGGAGCGGGCCGCCGCGGTGCTCTCAGCGCTCGGCGCCGGGCCCCTGACCGGGGCGCCCCTGACCGGGACGGCGCAGTCCGGGACGGCCCAATCCGGGACGGGGCAACGGACTCCGCAATCGACTGCGCAACCGGCTCCGCAGTCGGCTCCGCTGTCGACCCCCGCACTGGAGGCGCTCGTCGACATCCGTCGAACGCAGCTCGAGCTGCTCCTCAAGGTGCTCGACGTCGACGGCGCGGTCCGCCGGGTGCGTGGCGGCTGGGTCGCCACTGGCGCCCCGTGGGAGTACGACGCCGAGCGGTACCGCCGCATCTCAGCCGCCCGGGAGGCCGAGCAGGAGTCGATGCTCGTCTACGAGCGGGGCGAGCACTGCCGCATGGAGCTGCTGCAGCGGGATCTCGACGACCCGAACGCGGCGCCGTGCGGCCGCTGCGACGTCTGCGCCGGTCCCTGGTATCCGTCCGATGTGCCGAGTGACGCCTCCGAGCGGGCGGCCGGCCGCCTCGAGCGGGTCGGGGTCCCCATCGAACCCCGCGGGCAGTGGCCGACGGGCGCCGACCGCCGCGGGCTCCCGGTGAAGGGACGGATCCCTCCGTCGGAGCGCCCGGAGACCGGACGCACGATCGCCCGTCTCACCGACCTGGGCTGGGGAGGCGCGCTCCGCGAACTGTTCGGCGGCGGCGCAGACGACCGGCCGATCGATCCGCGTCTGCTGGAGGGTGTCGTCGCGACACTGCGCGACTGGCCCTGGGAGCAGCGTCCCGTCGGCGTGGTGGCGATGCCCTCGCTCGGGAGGCCGCTGCTGGTAGGCAGCACGGCCGCCGCGATCGCGGAGCTCGGCCGGCTGCCCCTGCTCGGAGCGCTCGACCTCGACCCGTCCGTCCCCGCGACCGGTCCCGGCGGCAACAGCGCCTTCCGGCTCGCCTCGGTGTGGCGCCGGTTCAGCGTCGGATCCGAGCTCGCCGCGGCGATCGCCGGCTCACCCGGTCCGCTGCTGCTGGTCGACGATCTGGTCGACAGCCGCTGGACCCTGACCGTCGCGGCCCGAGAGCTGCGTTCGGCGGGAGCCCCGGCGGTCCTCCCGTTCGCACTGGCGTCGGTGGGCTGAGCGGCAGGGATCCTACGTCTGGCAGCCGGGGCACCAGTAGAGCTTGCGGGCGCCGAACTCCTCGAGCACGATGTTCGTGCCGCAGCGCTTGCAGGGCGTGCCCTCGAGCTTGTACACCCAGTGCCGCTCGTCGTGCACGGCCCCGGCGGCGAGCCGCAGGCCGGTCCAGACCGGCCAGGTCGAGCGCATGCACGCTCTCCGGCGGTGACGTGGCCGCCATGTCCGCGAGGTGCTCGCCGAGGAACGCCTCGAGGCGCGGGTCGGCGAAG